>JAYUCA010000171.1:0-7083 GCA_043740535.1 Rhodospirillales bacterium
GCCAGGTCGATCGCGTTCTGGACGATGTCCACCTTGTCTTGCAGCGTGGGTGCGATGTTGACCACCGCATCGGTCAGCAGCAGCGGGCGCGGATAGGACGGGACATCCATCAGGTAGACGTGGCTCAGCCGCCGTGCGGTGCGCAGGCCGGTTTCGGACGCGACGACGGCGTGCATCAGTTCATCGGTGTGCAGCGAGCCCTTCATCAGCATCAGGGCCTCGCCAGCGCGCACCAGCGCGACCGCCTGCATGGCCGCGGCGTGGCTGTGCGGCGCATCGACGATGCGGAATCGGGCGATGTCGAGCGATGCCGCCGCGGCCGTGGCCCGGATCTTCGCCGCGGGTCCGACCAGGATCGGCGAGATCAGGCCAGCCTCGGCCGCCTCGGCCGCGGCGCCCAGCGATGCCGCGTCGCAGGGGTGCGCCACCGCGACGGTCACGGGCGGGCCGCCGGCGGCGCGCGCCAGCAGGACGCGGAAGCGCAGGTGGCGGCTGAGCTGGACGCCGGGCAGCTCCATGCGGGGGCGGCGGATCTTTTCCGTGGGCGCCACGACTGTCGCGGCGCCGGTGACAACCTCGCATCCCGCGGCATTCACGCAGCGGCAACCGAGGACGACGGTCCGGCCGGCCGCCGATTTCTCCAGTACGACGACGGTCGTGGTGATGGTATCGCCGATGCGGATCGGGGCGAGGAACTGCAGGTTCTGCGCTACATAGATCGTGCCCGGACCGGGCAGCTTCGTGCCCAGCACGGCCGAAATCAGGGTTCCGGCCCACATGCCGTGGGCGACGATCGCGTGGAACGGATCGGTGGCGGCAAAAGCCGGGTCGAGGTGCGACGGGTTCACGTCCCCGGAGACGATCGCGAACAGGTCGATGTCGTCCTGCGTGAGCGTCCGCACCAGGCTGTCCGTGTCGCCCGGCGCGATCTCGTCGAAGGTGCGGTTCTCGATCATCGACGCCGGGGCCGTATGCATGGCCAGATCATTAACGCCGGGACGAGCCGGCTTGGAGGCTCGGAAACTACCCATCACGTGCGCTGCACACGCTGCGGGTTGCGGCCTGATCCCAGGGATCAGAAATCCTGCCAGGTGCATTGGTTGGTGGAATGCGAAGGGCATCCCACCCTACGGCCTGCACATCCGGCCGGCTGCAACCTGAGTAGTTTCCGACCCTGCCCGCCGGGGCGCCGGCCCCGCTACAGCGGACTCATGCTTTCAGGAGCCCGGCATGTCGGCCACCGTCCTTGCAGCCGCCCCGGTCCACACCAAGCAGATCGGCTTCATCGTCGCCTGGGGCTTCTGCCTGCTGTTCTACTTCGGCCAGTATGCGCTGCGGTCCGCCCCGGGCGTGATGGTGCCGGAGCTGACCGGCCAGTTCGGATTGACGGCCCTGGGGGTCAGCTCGTTGATCGGGTTGTATTATTACACCTATTCGACCTTTGCGATCATCGCCGGGGCGTCGTTGGATCGGCTGGGGCCGAAGTATGTGATCCCGACCGGCATCATGATCGCGGCGCTGGGTTCGATCCTGTTCGGGCTGGGCACTGCGGCCAGTGCAGAGGGCGGGCGGCTGTTGCAGGGCGCCGGGTCGGCGTTCGCGTTCACGGGTGCGGTCTATCTGGCGAGCCATGGGTTCAGTGGGAAATACCTGGCGACGGCGGTCGGGTTCACGCAGATGTTCGGCATGCTGGGCGGCTCGGCTGGGCAGTTCGCGGTCGGGCCGATGATCCACGGCATGATCACCTGGCAGCAGTTCTGGATTTTCGCCGGATTCGCGTTGCTGGCCGTCGCGGCCGTCGTGCTGGTTGCGACGCCGGCCGGGCATGATGCGCGGCCGGCCGGCAGCGGCACGTCGCTGCTGTCGATGTTCAGGCCCTACAGGATCGTGCTGACGAACCCGCAATCCTACCTGTGCGGCTTCGCGGCGGGGCTGCTGTTCCTGCCGACCACCATCGGCGACATGATCTGGGGCGTGCCGTTCCTGCGCGACGGCATGGGCGTCAGTTACGCCGAAGCGGTGAAACGCGCGACGATGGTGCCGCTGGGCTGGGTGATCGGCTGTCCGCTGCTGGGCTACGCCGCGGACCGGATCGGGCGGCGCAAGCCGGTGCTGATCGGCGGCGCGGTGCTGATGCTGCTGGCCACCGGGGCCTTCGTCTATCTGCCGGGCGTTTTCCCGCCCTATGTGCTCGGGCTGCTGCTCGGCATCGGCTCGGGCGCGGCGATGATCCCGTACACCATGATCAAGGAGGTGAACCCGGACGAGGTGAAGGGCAGCGCGACGGGGGCCATCAACTTCCTGGTGTTCACGCTCAGCGCGCTGGTGGCGCCGCTGTATGGGCTGCTGCTGCGGTCGTTGTCCGATGGCGGCAAGCTGACGCTGGCGGTGTTCCAGCAGGCCAGCGCCTTCGGCGTCGGCGGCATCGTGCTGGCCATCGTGCTGTCGCTGTTCATCCGCGAAACCGGGCACGGCAAGACGAACGGAAACCAGGCATGAGCGACCTTCTGCACGACATGAGCCCGATCATCGACATGACCCGGCGGCGCACCACCGGGCCGGTCCGCAGCAGCCGCCCCATCTATGTCGATCTCCTGCCGCCCTGCAACAGCACGTGCCCTGCTGGCGAAGACATCCAGGGCTGGCTTGCGCTGGCGCAAGCCGGAAAGGACCACCAGGCCTGGGAACGCCTGGTCCGCGACAACCCGTTCCCGGCGATCCACGGGCGGGTCTGCTATCACCCCTGCGAAACCGCCTGCAACCGGGCAGCGCTCGACAGCCCGGTCAGCATCCACGCCGTCGAACGCCATCTGGGCGACCGCGCGCGCGCAGAAGGCTGGACGCTGCCGGCGGCGGCGGCATCCAGCGGCAGGCGGGTGCTGGTCGTCGGCGCCGGGCCGAGCGGGCTGTCGGCGGCGTTCCACCTGGCGCGGCTGGGCCATGCGGTCGAGGTGCACGAGGCCGGGCCGCTGCCGGGCGGGATGCTGCATTTCGGCATCCCCGCCTACCGCCTGCCGCGCGACGTGCTGATGGCGGAGATCGCGGCCATCGAGGCGCTGGGCGTGAAGATCGTGCTGAACCACCGGGTCGAGGACGTGCTGGCCGAGGAGGCGGCAGGGGGGTTCGACGCCGTGTTCGTCGCGATCGGCGCCCAGGCGGGGCGGCACATCGATATCCCGGCCCGCGACGCCGCCCATGTCGTGACGGCCATCAGCCTGCTGCATGAGGTGGGTGCGGGCCAGGCGCCGAAGCTCGGCCGCCGCGTCGTCATCTACGGCGCCGGAGACACGGCGATGGACGCCGCCCGCAGCGCGAAACGATTGGGCGCCGAGGACGCGATGATCGTCTTCTTCTCCGACCGCGCGCACATGGAGGCGCATACGTTCGAAGCCGCCGAAGCCGAGGCGGAGGGCATCAAGATCAAGTGGCTCAGCAGCATCCGCGACATCGGGGCCGATGAGCTTCGCGTCGAGATCATGGCGTTGGACGACCACGGGATCCCGCAGCCGACGGGCAGGTTCGAGACGCTGGCCGCCGACTCGGTGGTGCTCGCACTTGGCCAGCAGGCGGAAAGCGCGTTCCTCCGCGGCGTGCCGGGGATCGAGGTCGCGCCGGACGGCGCCGTCGTCATCGGCGCCGACATGATGACCGGCCACCCCGGCATCTTCGCGGGCGGCGACCTGGTGCCCAGCGCCCGCACCGTGCCCACGGCCGTGGGCCACGGCAAGAAAGCCGCACGCCACATCGACGGCTGGCTGCGGGGCCAGGCGTATGCCGCCCCTGCCAGGCACGCCCCCGTGGGCTTCGCCGACCTGCATCTGCCGATCTACGCCGACGCCCGGCCGTCGGTGCAGAGCGAGATCGCGGCGGCGCTGCGCGAGGGCTTTGCGGAGATCACCGCCGGGCTGAGCGCGGCCGAGGCGCTGCACGAGGCGCAGCGCTGCCTGTCCTGCGGCAACTGCTTCGAATGCGACAACTGCTACGCCGCCTGCCCCGAGGACGCGATCTCGAAGCTGGGTCCGGCCCATGGCTATTCCATCGACATGGCGCTGTGCACCGGCTGCTCCGTCTGCGTCGAGCAATGCCCGTGCCATGCGATGGAGATGGTGGCCGAACGCATGCCCGTTGTCGTTGCAGGACCGGCCGGCTTGCTCGCGGAGCTTTCCGCATGAGTTCGGACCGCGCCACCCCCCAACGCGGCACCCCCCAGCGCGCCCCCCCCCAGCGCGCAACCCCCCAGCGCGCCACCATGGATGGCAACACCGCCGCCGCCCACGTCGCCTACCGCGTGAACGAGGTCTGCGCGATCTTCCCGATCACGCCGTCATCCACCATGGCGGAGCTGGCCGACCAATGGGCCAGCGAGGGCTTGCAGAACATATGGGGCAACATCCCGGTGGTGCAGGAGATGCAGTCCGAGGGCGGGGCCGCCGGCGCCGTGCACGGCGCGCTGCAATCGGGCGCGCTGACGACGACCTTCACGGCGTCGCAGGGGCTGATGCTCATGCTGCCGAACATGTTCAAGATCGCCGGCGAGCTGACCTCGTGCGTGTTCCATGTCGCCGCCCGCTCGCTGGCGACCTCGGCGCTGTCGATCTTCGGCGACCATTCCGACGTGATGTCGGTACGGATGACCGGGTTCACGCTGCTGGCGTCGGCCTCGGTGCAGGAGGCGCACGACATGGCGCTGATCGCGCAGGCCGTGACGCTGCTGTCCCGCGTGCCGGTCCTGCACTTCTTCGACGGGTTCCGGACGTCGCACGAGCTGAACACCCTCGACCTGATCGGCGACGCCGACATCCGCTCGATGATCGACGACGACCTGGTGCGCGCCCATCGCCAGCGCGGCCTGTCGCCCGAGAACCCGTTCATCCGCGGCACGGCGCAGAACCCCGACACGTTCTTCCAGGCCCGCGAGGCGGTGAACGCCTACTACGACCGCGTGCCCGGCATCGCGCAGGGCGCGATGGACCGCCTCGCAGCCATCACCGGCCGACCCTACCGCCTGTTCGACTACGACGGCGACCCGGCTGCGGATCGCGTGGTCGTCATCATGGGCTCGGGCGCCGAGACCGTGCGCCAGACAGTGGCGGCCCTCCGCGCCGCTGGCGAGACGGTGGGCGTGCTGCAGGTTCGCCTGTTCCGCCCCTTCTCCACCGCGCACCTGCTGGCCGGGCTTCCGGACACGGTCCGCCGCATTGCCGTGTTGGACCGGGTAAAAGAGCCGGGATCGGCCGGCGAGCCGCTGTTCCAGGACGTGGTGACCGCGCTGGCCTGCGCCGTATCCAGGAACGAGCGGGCGACGATGCCGTTCGTGATCGGGGGCCGCTACGGCCTGGGGTCCAAGGATTTCACCCCGGCCATGGCGAAGGCGGCGTTCGACGAACTCGGCGCCGCTTGCCCACGCAGCGGCTTCACGCTCGGCATCGACGACGACCTGACGCATACCAGCCTGTCATTCGACCCTGCCTACAGCGTCGAGCCCGCGAGCGTGACCCGCGCCGTGTTCTACGGCCTGGGGGCCGACGGCACGGTGGGCGCCAACAAGAACAGCGTGAAGATCATCGCCGAGGACGCCGGGCTGTACGCCCAGGGCTACTTCGTCTATGACAGCCACAAGTCCGGTGCGCAGACCATCTCGCACCTGCGCTTCGGCCCCGACCCCATCCGCTCGCCTTATCTGATCGCGCAGGCCGGGTTCGTCGGCGTCCACCAGTTCGCGTTCCTCGAACGCCAGAACCTGCTGCGCGTCGCCGCCCCTGGCGCCATCGTCCTGCTCAACGTGCCCGGCCCGGCCGATGAGGTCTGGGACCGGCTGCCGCGCGCGGTGCAGCAGACCATCCTGGACCGCACGCTGCGCCTGTTCGCCATCGATGCGTCCCAGGTGGCGCGCGATGTCGGCCTCGGCGCGCGGACCAACACCGTTCTGCAGACGTGCTTCTTCGCGCTGTCGGGCGTGTTGCCGCGGGAGGCGGCGATCGGCCACATCAAGGAGGCGATCCGCAAGACCTACGCCCACAAGGGCCAGGCGGTCGTGGACAGGAACAACGCCGCCGTCGACGGCACGCTGGCCCGGCTGCACGAGGTCACGGCGCCCGCCGCCGTCAGCAGCCGGTTCGACATCGCGTCGCTGGCGCCGGATTCAGCGCCGGCGTTCGTCCGCACCGTGACGGCGCGCATCTTCGCCGGCGCGGGCGACGACCTGCCGACCAGCCTCATCCCAGCCGACGGCACCTTCCCATCGGGGACGGCGATGTTCGAGAAGCGCAACGTGTCCGACACGGTGCCCGCGTGGCGCGAGGACCTGTGCATCCAGTGCGGCCAGTGCAGCTTCGTATGCCCGCACAGCGTCATCCGGGCCAAGTACTACAGCGGGGACAAGCTGGCAGGCGCGCCCGCGGGCTTCAAATCCGCCCCGGTGAACGCCCGCGGCTACCCGGAGGCCCGCTTCACGCTGCAGTTCTACGTGGAGGACTGCACCGGCTGCGGCCTGTGCATCGAGGCGTGCCCGGCGACGAGCCCGCGTGAGGCCGACACGAAGGCCATCAACATGACGGACAAGGCGCCGCTGCTGGCGCAGGCGCGCGCCGATATCGGCTTTTTCGAGACACTGCCGGTGAACGACCGGTCGCGGGTCGATTTCGCCGACGTCCGCGGCGTGCAGTTCCTGGAACCGTTGTTCGAGTTCCCCGGCGCCTGCGCCGGATGCGGCGAAACCCCCTACCTGAAGCTGCTCAGCCAGTTGTTCGGCGACCGCCTGCAGATCGCCAACGCCACCGGCTGTTCCAGCATCTACGGCGGCAACCTGCCGGTGACGCCCTGGACCAAGAACGCCGAGGGGCGCGGCCCGGCCTGGTCCAATTCGCTGTTCGAGGACAACGCCGAGTTCGGGCTGGGCTTCCGTCTTGCGGCCGACAAGCATCTGGAGATGGCGCTGGCGCTGCTGGCCGGCCTGGCCCCCGAGATCGGGCATGACCTGGCCGAGGCCATCGCGAAGGCGCCGCAAATCGCCGAGAGCGACATCCGCACCCAACGCATCCGGGTGGCGCAACTGAAGACGCGGCTGCTCGGGATGAAGACCGA
>JAYUCA010000172.1:0-3918 GCA_043740535.1 Rhodospirillales bacterium
GCGCTGGCCGGGCTGGACGCGGCGCTGCTGGAACGCACGCTGGACCTGCTGGCCACGCAGGGGGCAGCCTATGACCACGTGCTGCTGGACCTGGGCGCCGGGCTGGACGGCGGGGTCCGCCGGATGGCCGCCTGGGCCGAGGCGCTGCTGGTGCTCGCCACCGACGAGCCCACCAGCATGACGGACGCCTACGCCACGCTGAAGCTGCATGAGGCCGAGCGGCCGGGCGGCGATACCCGCCTGGTGGTGAACCAGGCTGCCTCCCTGTCCGCCGCCGAGCGCACCGCGGCGACCATCGGCCGGGCGTGCAGCAATTTCCTGGGACACGCGCCCGCCTTCCTCGGCGCCATCCGGCGGGACCCGAAGGTCCCCGACGCGATCCGCCACCAGGCGCTGCTGCTGACCCGCCACCCCGCCAGCCCGGCCGCGCAGGATGTGGAGCGCCTGGCGGCTGCGCTGTGAACGGCGCCGCGTTACCACCCTTTGAACCACGGCCATTGCCCCATATAAGGCGTGGCGCGGCACGCAAGGCGGGAGGCGGCACTGATCCAGACCGGCTCCAACCGGGACTTGCGGGTGGATTTCTTCCGCGGCGTCGCCCTGTGGTGGATCTTCGTCGACCATATCCCGGCCAACTGGGTCGCGCAGTTCAGCCTGCGCAACTTCGCGCTGTGCGACGCCACCGAGGTCTTCGTGCTGTTGGCCGGCTATGCCGCCGCGATCGCCTATGGCCGCAGCTACGACCGGCATGGCTGGCTGTTCGCGGGCGCCGACGTCGTGCGCCGCGCCTGGACGCTGTATATCGCCCACATCTTCCTGTTCGTGGTGTTCGTCGCCCAGGTCTCGTATTCAGCCACGGCGCTCGACCGGTCGGACTACCTCGACGAAATCCATCTGGACGTGCTGGCCGACGCGCCGTACCGGGCGATGATGCAGGCGCTGCTGCTGAATTTCCAGCCTGCCTACCTCAATATCCTGCCGATGTATGTCGTGCTGCTGCTGCTGTTCGCGGTGGCGCTGCCGCTGTTGAACTGGCCCTGGGTACTGGGCGGGCTGTCGTTCGGCCTGTATGCGCTGGCCCGCAGCCTTGGCTGGAACCTGCCGTCCTGGACCGAGGGCGGTTGGTATTTCAACCCGCTGTGCTGGCAGCTTCTGTTTATGATCGGGGCGATCATGTCCCGGCACAGCCTGCGGCCGCCCTTGCCGCGCCGGGTGATCGACGCGGCGGCCGGCGTGGTCGTCGTGGTCGGCCTGCTGCTGGTCTGGCTGGTCTGGCCCAGCGAGGAGTTCAGCGCGACGTTCCCCCGCGTGCTGGCCCGCGTCGCGCTGCAGGTCGACAAGGAAGGCATGCACCCGATGCGGCTGATGTCGATCCTGGCCTGGACCTGGATCGTGATCCGGCTGGTCCCGTTCCATGCCGCGTGGCTCCGGTCGCGGTACGCCGCGCCCTTCGTGCTGTGTGGGCAGCATTCGCTGGCGGTGTTCTGCACCAGCATCTTCCTGTCGTTCCTGGGCCGCCTGGCGATGGAGGAGGAAGGCAGCTGGGTCGTGCAGGCCGCTGTCAACCTGATCGGCCCGGCCGCCATGGCCGCGGTGGCGATGCTGTCGGGCTGGTATCGTGACAAGGGCCGGACGGCACGCTTGGACTTGCCGCCGCTGCCGCATGCTGATAACGCGAAGGTGACATGAAAATACTGTTATTCTGTCGCGTCGCGGGTCTCGGGTTGGTCGTGGCTTTCGCCCCCGCCAATGCCGCGCCCCCTGCTGCCTTCTGCCCGCCACCGGATGAACTGGCCGGATCCATCGGCGCCCTGCCGCGGGTGGCGGACGCGCTGAAGCATGGCGGCCACCTGCGCGTCCTGGCGGTCGGCTCGGCCACGATGTTCGGACCCGAGGCCAGCCTGGCGCCCGGCACCATCACCAGCCAGTCGCTCAATCCCCCCCCCGCGCCCATCATGCCGATGCCGAATCCGCTGCCCCCGGTGGCGACCGAGAACGCGTTTCCCCTGCAGATGGCCAGGGCGTTGCAATCGACGATCCCCGGGAGCCGGGTCGAGGTCGTTTTGCGCGGCGGCCGCGGCATGACCGCTGCCGACATGCTGGTGCAGCTCCGCAAGGAGCTGGACGGCGGGGCCTATCACCTCGTGCTCTGGCAGACCGGCACCGTGGAAGCGGTCCGGAACACGCCGCCGGGCGAATTCGCGCAGGTGTTGTCCGACGGCGCCGAGATTGTCGAGCAGGCGCACGCGAACCTGGTGCTGATCGACCCGCAGTTCAGCCGGTTCCTGCAGACCAACAGCAACCTCGACCCGTATATCCAGGCGCTGCAACAGACCGCATCCATGCCCGGGGTGCTGCTGTTCCACCGCTTCGACCTGATGCGGAACTGGGCGAACGAGGGCCGGATGGACCTGGAACGCACGCCGAAATTCGACCGCAAGCGCACGGTGGAAGCCTTGCACGCCTGCCTGGGCGCCTATCTCGCGCACATGATCATCGCCGGCGCCCGCTCCTGATCCGCGGCCTGCGCGCGGGCTGAGCACCCCCGTCCGGTCGCGCAACAGTGCAGTATCCAAGGTCGGTTGCTCGCAACTCCCTCCCTTGCAAAGAGTTTGGTACGGTCATGAGCACGACCCCCAAACCAGAGGAGGAGCCTGTGGGCGACGCCAATATGGCATTCGACCTTTGGTTGCGTCGGTCGCTGAGTGACCAGTACAAGCCGTGCAGCCCGGTTCCGGACGAGCTTCTGCAGGTGATCGCCCGATCGGATTTGCGGGACTGAATCATCTGCCGCCATGGCAGTGGCGGCGCTGACGGCGTATGATCCTACCCTGTTGAGCGTGGGGACGACATGAGGATCGACGGGGTCGCCTATCGTTCGGTGTGGGTCGACGAGGCGGACGGCCGGACCGTCCGGGCGATCGATCAGACGCGCCTGCCCTGGTCGCTCGATATGGTCCGCCTGACCGACATGCGCGCCGCCGCGCATGCGATCCGCAGCATGCAGGTTCGGGGCGCGCCCCTGATCGGGGCGGTGGCCGCGTATGGGATGGCGCTGGCGCTGCGGCAGGACCCGTCCAACAGCAGCCTGGAGCAGGCAGCCGAATTCCTGGCCGCGACCCGCCCGACCGCCGTCAATCTGCGCTGGGCGCTGGATCGCATGCTGGTGCGGTTGCGCGGCACGCCGGTCCAGGAGCGCGTCGCCGCCGCATACGCCGAAGCCCGGTCGATCGCCGACGAGGACGTTGCGCAGAACGAGGCCATCGGCCGCCACGGGCAGGGCCTGATCGAACAGGCCGCCGCCGCCCGGTTGAAGGCCGGCAAGTCCGGTCCGGTCGACGTGCTGACCCATTGCAACGCCGGCTGGCTGGCCACCGTCGACTGGGGAACCGCGCTGGCGCCGATCTACAAGGCGCACGACGCGGGCGTTGCCGTGCATGTGTGGGTGGACGAGACCCGCCCGCGCAACCAGGGCGCGTTCCTGACGGCATGGGAGCTGGGCAAGCACGGCGTTCCGCACACCGTGATCGCCGACAACGCCGGCGGCCACCTGATGCAGCACGGCCAGGTGGACCTCGTCATCGTCGGCGCCGACCGCGTGACCCGCACCGGCGACGTTGCCAACAAGATCGGCACCTACCTGAAGGCGCTGGCGGCGCACGACAACGCCGTGCCGTTCTGGGTCGCCAGCCCGTCCAGCACGATCGACTGGTCGGTGTCGGACGGTGTCGCGGACATCCCGATCGAGGAGCGCGACGCCTCGGAGGTGACGACGATCTCCGGCCGCGGGCTGGATGGCCAGGTCACGACGGTGCGCGTGATGCCGACCAGCAGCCCGGCCGCCAACCCTGCCTTCGACGTGACGCCGGCGCGCCTGGTCACGGGCCTGATCACCGAGCGTGGCCGCTGCGATGCGAG
>JAYUCA010000173.1:0-9366 GCA_043740535.1 Rhodospirillales bacterium
TGAGCCAAAGCGGGGAGACGGCGGACACGCTGGCGGCGCTGCGGTACATGAAGTCTGCCGGGCAGCACATGGTGAGCGTGCTGAACGTGCAGGAAAGCACGATGGCGCGGGAGAGCGACGTGGTGCTGGAGACGGTGGCGGGGCCGGAGGTTGGGGTGGCGAGCACCAAGGCCTTCACCGCGCAGCTGACCGTCATGGCGTGTCTGGCGGTGGCGGCCGGGCGGGCGCGCGGCAGGATCGACGCGGCGGAGGAGGCGCGGCTGGTGCACCATCTGCTGGAGCTGCCGAGCCGGGCCAGCGACGTGCTGGGGCTGGAGGCGCCGATCAAGCGCCTGGCGCAGCGGATGACCGAGGCGCGGGACGTGCTGTGCCTGGGGCGCGGCCCGAACCATGCGATCGCGCTGGAGGCGGCGCTGAAGCTGAAGGAGATCTGCTACATCCACGCCGAGGGTTATGCGGCGGGCGAGATGAAGCACGGGCCGATCGCGCTGATCGACCGGCAGGTGCCGATCGTGTCGATCGTGCCGTCGGGGCCGCTGTTCGAGAAGACGGCGAGCAACGTGCAGGAGGCCGGCGCGCGGGGCGGCCAGGTGGTGATATTGAGCGATGCGGCCGGGTGCGCGAAGCTGCGGGGGATCGCGGCGGAGTGCCTGGAACTTCCCACGGTGGATCCGTTCGTGGCGCCGATCCTGTATGCGGTCGCGGTGCAGATGCTGGCCTATCACACCGCCGTGCTGCGCGGCACGGACGTCGATCAGCCGCGCAACCTCGCCAAATCCGTCACGGTCGAATGAGCCGGTACCTCATCACCGGCGGGGCGGGGTTCATCGGGTCGCACCTGGCCGATGCGCTGCTGGCGGCGGGGCACCGGGTGCGGGTGCTGGACGACCTGTCGAGCGGGGTGCGCTCGAACCTGGACCCGGCGGCCGAACTCATTGTGGGCGACGTGGCCGACGGGGCGACGGTGCTGGATGCAGTCGATGGGATGGACGGCTGCTTCCATCTGGCGGCGATCGCGTCTGTCGCGCGGGGGAACGAGGATTGGCTGGGCACGCACCGGGTGAACCTGGGCGGGACGATCGCGGTGCTGGACGCGGCGCGGCGGCATGGCGGGGCGCCGGTGGTGTATGCATCCTCGGCGGCGGTGTACGGCTCGTCGCCCGGCGTGGCGGCCGAGGATGGGGCGGTGGCGCCGCTGTCGGCCTATGGCGCTGACAAGCTGGGGTCCGAGCAGCATGCCCGGGCCGGGTTCGCGGTGCATGGCGTGCCGTCGGTGGGGTTCCGGTTCTTCAACGTGTATGGGCCGCGGCAGGACCCGCGTTCGCCCTATAGCGGGGTGATCTCGTTGTTCGCCGCGGCGCTGCTGGCGCGGCGGGGGATCACGGTGCACGGCGACGGGCTGCAGACCCGGGATTTCGTGTATGTGGCCGATATCGTCGCGTTCATGGTGGCTGGCATGCGGCATCTGGGAGCCGATCCGTGCGCGCTGGTGCTGAACGCATGCACGGGGCGGGAGACTTCGGTGCGGCACCTGGCGGAGACGCTGGGCGGGCTGCTTCAGGTCCGGCCGCAGCTGATGGGCGCGCAGGCGCGGGCGGGGGATGTCCGCCGTTCGGTGGGCAACCCGGCGCTGGCGGCATCCGTGCTGGGGGTCGTCACGCAGATGCCGCTCGAATCGGGTCTCGGGCTGATGATGCAAGGCGCCGCGGCGCTGGCGGCGGCGGAATGAACCGTGTCCATACGCTTGTGGACTTGCGGTGGCGGGTGTTAGGTCTGCGGGCGGTCCAGGCGCGTAGCTCAGTGGCAGAGCGCTGCTATCACATGGCAGAGGTCGGGGGTTCGACTCCTTCCGCGCCTACCACGCGGCGCCGGTTGCTGGCGCCTGGCGACACAGTGCTTGGAGACAAACAGTATGACTAGGCGGTCGGGTTCCGGGTTCGTGTTGGCCGCGCTGGTGGTGCTGGCGCTGCCTGGTTGCGGAGGCATGTTCCGTGCGGCGGAGCCGCAGCCGGAGTCGTTGACCACGGTGCCGACGAGCAACACGCCGTATCTGATCGGTCCCGGCGATTCATTGAGCGTGTTCGTCTACCAGTCGCCGGCGTTGAGCGCGGGGGCACTGGCGGTGCGGCCGGACGGGCGGATTTCGCTGCCGCTGATCCCGGACATCATCGCGGCGGGCAAGACGCCGACGGCGCTGAGCAAGGATATCGAGGAGCGGCTGAAGGAATACGTCAAGGAGCCGAACGTGTCGGTGATGGTCAGCGGCTTCCAGGGTCCGCTCAACCGGCAGATCCGGGTGATCGGGGAGGCGACGGAGCCGCTGGCGATCCCGTATCGGGACGGGATGACGCTGCTGGACGTGATGATCCAGACGAAAGGGCTGACGCGCTATGCGTCGGGCAACAGCGCGGTGATCGTGCGGGACGTGGCGGGGAAGCGGCAGAAGATCGTGGTCCGGCTGGCGGACCTGATCAAGGACGGCGACATCGACCAGAACGTGGCGATGCTGCCGGGCGACATGCTGATCATCCCGCAGAGCTACTTCTGATCGCCTGACGAGGTTCGGCAATGCACTCCCTTCGGCTTTTGCTCCAACGTCAGCTTTCGGCAGCGTGGCACTACCGGTGGCAGGCGGTGCTGTTCACGTGGCTGGTGTGCGCGGTGGGCTGGGTGGCGGTGCTGACGATCCCGAACCAGTACGAGTCCAGCGCGCGGATGTATGTGGACGCGGACGCGGTGCTGACTCCGCTGCTGCGCGGGCTTGCTGTGGATACGACCAGCGCCGGCCAGCTGGACATGCTGCAGCGGACGCTGCTGAGCCGTCCGAACATGGACAAGCTGATCTCCAAGACCGACCTGGAGCTGGAGCTGGGGAGCCTTGCGGACCGGGAGCAGATGATCGACCGGCTGGCCAACGACATCAAGCTGACGCCGCAGACGCGGAACCTGTTCACGATCACCTACCGCACCAAGTCTCCGCGGCTGGCGTATGACGTGGTGCGGACGATGCTGGCGACGTTCGTGGAGAGCAAGACCGGGACGAACCGGGCGGAGATCGAGAACGCGAACAAGTTCCTGACCGAGCAGATCGCGGCGTATGAGCGGCAGCTTCGGGATGCCGAGCGGAAGCGGGCGGATTTCCGGGCGCGGTATGTCGATCTGCTGCCGACCGACGGCGGCGGCCAGAACCGGATGGAGGGGCAAGCGCAGGTCGTGCGGGGCCTGCAGGGGACGCTGCAGGACGCGCTGGCCCGGCGGGAGACCTTGACGAAGGAGCTGTCGACGACGGCGCCGATGCTGGTGACGGAAACCGATGCCGCGGTTTCGGCCGGGCCGTCGGCGCGGCTGCGGGACGCCGAGCGCACGCTGGCCGAGCTTCGGTTACGCTACACCGAGAACCATCCGGACGTGATCTCGCAGCGCACGCTGGTGGCGGGCATCCGCTCGGGCGCGATCGCGTCGGACCCGGTGGGGCCTTCGCAAACCAGCACCCCGGCCCGGAGCCGGTCGATGTCGAACCCGGTGTTCGAGCAGATCAAGGTGCGCCTGGTCGAGAACGAGGCGGTGGTGGCGTCGCTGCAGCGGCAGATCGCGGATGCGCTGAAGGAGCGGGACCGGTTGCAGGACATCGCCCGGGGCGCGCCGGGGCTGCAGGCGGAATACACCAACATGAACCGCGACTATGACGTTCTGCGGAAGAACTATGAGGAGCTGATCAGCCGGCGGGAGTCGATGCGGATCTCGACGGCGGCGGACGCGGAGGGCGACAAGGTCAAGATCCAGGTCATCGACCCGCCGACGGTGCCGCAGATCCCGGTGGCGCCGAAGCGGATCCTGCTGGTGACGGGGGTTCTGGCCGCTGGCCTGGCGGCCGGGGCGGCGCTGGCGTTGCTGCTGGTGCAGATGGATCAATCGTTCCACTCGCTGGAGGACCTGCGGGAGATGGGTTTTCCGGTGGTGGGCGGGGTATCGATGCTGGCGGCATCGGTGCCGTTCACCCGGCGGTTGCTGTCGCTGGCCAGCTTCGCGATGGCGCTGTCCGTGCCTGCGGTGGTCTATGGCGGGCTGATGATCCGGCTGCTGAAGCCCGGTGGGACGATCTGACGAGGCTGGCGCTTCGCTTTCGGCGTGCGTCATGATTTGTTAACCGCGCGGCGCGAAGATGATCCCGTATCCGGGAGCGTTCGATGCGCACAGCAGTCTATCCATTGGTGGTGGTCGGCGGTCAGCGGGCCGACCATCGTCCTCATGAGCAGGTCCGGTTGCCGCTGCGTGTGGTTTTGCCGCTGATCGGCGTGGTCTCGGGCGGGCTATGGTGGGGCGTTTGGATTGCGGCGCGCGCGATCTTCTAGGCTTTGCCTCGTCCGTGTGGTGGATTGACGCCGCGGCAGAGAGTGGTGTTGTTCCCGCGCACACCCAAGGACGACGTTATGTTGGCTGCCGCCGAATACGATTTCATCGCCGACTATTTGCATCAGTCTGCTGCCGCGCTGCAGGCGTTTGCGGCAGACCCGAAGCAGACGGCGCTGCTGGCGGACATGACCGAGGTTCTGGTGACCGCCATGCGCGCGGGCGGCAAGCTGCTGCTGGCGGGAAACGGCGGCAGCGCCGGGGATGCGCAGCACATAGCGGCCGAGTTCACCGGGCGGATGTTGTACGACCGCGATCCGCTGGCTGCGGTGGCGCTGACCACGGACACGTCGGCGTTGACGGCGATCGGCAATGATTACGGATTCGAGAAGGCGTTCGAGCGCCAGTTGATCGCCCTGGGCCGGCCTGGGGACGTGCTGCTGGGGCTGACCACCTCCGGCAACTCGCCCAACGTGCTGCGCGCCATCGATGCGGCGGCGGCACGGGGCATCCGGACGATCGGCTTCACGGGGGCCGCCGGGGGCGCCATGGCGGGGCGGTGCGAACTGCTGCTGCGCGCGCCGTCCGAGCTGACGCCGGTGGTCCAGCAGGTGCACATGGTGGCGGGGCATATCCTGTGCTCGCTGGTCGAGCGGGCAATCTACCCCAGGGCTTCCTGACGGGGGCATGGGCGTGGTCCGGCAATGCGCCGTTCTGGTGGGCGGCCTGGGGACACGGCTGGGACAGATCGTCGCCGACGTGCCGAAGCCGATGCTGCCGGTCGATGGGCGGCCGTTCCTGTCCTGGCTGTTGCAGGACATCTCGCGCTTCGGGATCGATGAGGTGCTGCTGCTGACGGGGCACCTGTCCGATGTCGTGGAGCGGGCGATCCCGGACCTGGTGGCGGGGCTGCCACGCGCGATGCAGATCGACGTCTGCCGGGAGCCAGTGCGGGCCGGGACCGGGGGGGCGCTGCACCATGCCGCGGACCGGTTGCACGACAGGTTCCTGCTGTTGAACGGGGATTCGTTCCTGGATTGCGTGCTGGGGCCAGCCCTGGCGGCGCCGTGGGAGGCAGGCGAACAGGGGCGGCTGATGCTGAGACAGGTTCCGGACGCTTCGCGCTATGGCGTGGTGGCGCTGGATGGGGACCGGATCACGGCATTCCAGGCGCGGCCGAACCCGGACCAGGCGGCGGGCGGCGGGGTGATCAACGGCGGCGTGTATGTGCTGGACCGCCGCATCGTCGATCGGGCGGGGCCGCAGTGTTCGTTGGAGCAGGATGTGCTGCCGGCGCTGGCTTCGGAGGGCGGGTTGCAGGGCACGCTGCAGGACGGGTGGTTCATCGATATCGGCATCCCGGACGACCTGGCGCGCGCGCAGAGCGAGCTGCCGCGGCGGCTGGCGCGGCCGGCGCTGTTCCTCGACCGCGACGGCGTCTGCAACGTGGATCATGGCTGGGTCGGCACGCGGGAGCGGTTCGAGTGGGTTCCGGGCGCCAAGCGCGCCATCGCGGCGGCGACGCGGCTGGGGTTCCATGTGTTCGTCGTCACCAACCAGTCCGGAATCGCGCGGGGGCATTACACCGAGGCCGATCTCCACGCGCTGCATCGCTGGATGCTGGACGAGGTGCTGGCCGCGGGCGGGACGATCGATGATTTCCGGTTCTGTCCCTATCATCCGGAGGCGCCGCTGGAGGCGTATCGCCGGGTCAGCGACTGGCGGAAACCGGGACCGGGCATGATCGTCGACCTGATGCGGGCCTGGCGGCTCGACCCGGCGCGTTGCATCATGGTGGGCGATCAGCCGACCGACATGCAGGCGGCGGCGGCGGCCGGGATCGAGGGCCATCTGTTCGGCGGGGGCGACCTGTTCGCGTTCGTCCATCCGTTGCTGCAAAGGCTGGAGGCGTCACGATGAAGCCACGCTCACCGATCGTGCGCGCGCGGGTGCCGCTCCGGCTGGGGCTGGCGGGGGGCGGCACGGACCTGAGCCCCTATTGCGACGAGCATGGCGGGGCGGTGCTGAACGTCACGATCGACCGCTACGCGTATGCGTTCATCGAGCCGTCGGACGATGGGCGGGTGCACTTCATCGCGCCGGACATGGCGATGGAGGAGAGCTTTCCGCCGGAGCTCGAGGCGATCTCGGCAGCGTCGCTGCAGTTGCATGCCGGCGTGCTGGCGCGGATGTCGCGGGAATTCGCCGGGGGGCGGGTGTCGCCGCTGCGGATCACGTCGTTCGTCGATGCGCCGGCCGGGTCGGGACTGGGGTCCAGCTCCGCTTTGGTGGTGGCGCTGGTGGAGGCGTTCCGCACGTATCTGGGGTTGCCGTTGGGCCAGTACGACGTGGCGCACACGGCGTTCGAGATCGAGCGGCTGGAGCTGAAGCTGGCCGGCGGGAAGCAGGACCAGTACGCAGCGACGTTCGGCGGGGCGAACTTCATCGAGTTCCTGGCCGAACACCGGGTGATCGTGAACCCGCTGCGGGTGCCGTCGGGGCTGCTCAACGAATTGGAGACGTCGACGGTGATCTGCTTCACCGGGGTTTCCCGCCGGTCGGAGAAGATCATCGAGGACCAGACGCAGCGGATGACGGGCCCGGGCAAGGACCTGAAGGACCTGCACCAGTTGAAATCGGACGCGATCGAGATGAAGCAGGCGCTGCTGCGGGGCGAGATCGAGCACATGGCCGTGGTGCTGAACCGGTCGTGGGAGGCGAAGAAGCGCACGGCGGCGGGGATCAGCACGGCGCTGATCGAGACGCTCTATGAGCGGGGCCGGGCAGCCGGCGCGATGGGCGGCAAGGTGTCCGGCGCCGGGGGCGGCGGGTTCATGATGTTCCTGGTGCCGCCGCCACGGCGGATGCAGTTGATCAAGGCGCTGAACGACGCGGGCGGGGTTGCCGGCGGCGTGCACTTCACCGCGGAGGGGGCGGAGAGCTGGTCGCCATGACGGCGCTGGTGAGGCGTGCGATCTGGCCCGGGAAGTTGGACTGGCTGATGATGGCGTGGAGCTCGGCCGCCATGTCCTGAACCTTCGCCTCGGTCAGTTTTTCGCCCGGGAGCGTCGAGATCGTCACCACGAGCGGCTCCGTGTCGCTGCCCATGATGCTGTTGCGGGCCTGCTGCACGCGCTGGGTCAGGCCGCCGCTGGCGGGGGCGCCGTCGATCCAGCTTGCGACCGCCATCAGGCGTGCCGGCTGGCGGGAGATGATGACCTGCCATTCCGGCAGGCCCGGGAGCGATGCGAAGCTGGCTTCTTCCATGTCGAGCGGGCCGATCAGCAGGCGCTTGGCCTCGATCAGCGCGGCGCCGGTGCTGCGGGCCGACAGGGCCTGCAGCGTGGCTGTCCAAGTGCGGCCCGGGCAGGCGATCGTCGCTGTCGACCGGTCGGGCAAGGATAGCGGCGCGAAGGCGACGGTGCAGCCGGGCGGCGCGATCAGGTCCGGGACGGCTGCCAGGAGGCCGGGCGCTGCCTGGCGGTCGAGCGCCAGGGCGGCCACCGGGCCGAGCGCCACGATGGCGAGGGCGAGCACGGCGGGCCATGTCGGTTTCGGCGCGAGGCTGGGCATTTCGCCGCCAGCCTGCATCGAGCCGGCGTGGGGGTTGACCGTGGGGCCGGCCGGGGTTTCCCGGAAGGGCAGGCCGGCGGCCACCAGCAGCAACATCACGAACGAGAAGAACACCCAGCCGTAGATCAGGTGGTCGGCGGCGGCGGCCTCGGCGCTGCCCAGGATGTCGCCCAGCACGACGATGCCGAGGGCGCGGAAGCCGTTGGCGATGATCGGCACCGCGATGGAGGCGAGGATGAAGGCGGCGCGGCGGCCGCGGCTGCGGTAGTTCAACAGGGCGAAGAAGACGCCGAAGGCGACCGAGGCGATCAGGAAGCGCAGCCCGGCGCAGGCTTCGGCGACGTAGAAGGCGCCTGACGTGATCTCGACCGTCATGTCGGTCATGATGTGCGGGATGTTGAGCACGGTGAGGCCGACATCGATGAACCAGGCGGTGAAGTTCTGCAGCGGCGTGGTCAGGAACGCGCCGAAGGGGACGAGGAAGACCAGATAGAGCAGCGGGCCGGACAGCGCGTAGAAGAACCGCCAGCCCAGGACGACGAGGAACAGCAGCTCCACCGCGCCCATGGCGACAAGCTGACGGCCCTCCATGATGCCGAGCCGTTCCGCCACCAGCCAGGCGAAGGGCAGCGGCAGGCCGAGCAGCGCCAAGGCCGGCGCCGGTTCGGGCACGAGGCCGCGCAGCGAATCACGGCGATCCCAGATGAGGTAGGCGGCGATGGGCGCCACCAGGAAGCAGTGGCCGTATGCGGTCGATTCGATCCAGACGCGGACCGCGGCCGTGCTTTCCGGCAGGAAGAGCCCGATCAGGGCCAGGAGGCCAGCGGAAAGCGTCAGCAGGCTGGGCAGCAGAAGGCCGCGTTCGGGCGTGGCGGTGGTCGTTGCACTCATGTCACGCCTTTATCACAGGTTCGCCGTGAAGTCCTGCAAGGATCGTATCCAGGCGCGACAGGGTTGCGGACCAGGCATAGGCGGCCTCGACGGCGAGGCGGCCGGCGGGCCCGAGGCCGGGGTGGCCGCCGTCGAGCACGGCCAGGATCGTGCCGGCCATAGCGGCGGCGCCGTCGGCGACCAGCAGGTCCCGGCCCGGGGTGGCGCGCACGCCTTCGAATGCGCCGGGCGAGGCGACGACGGGGCGGGCCATGGCCATGGCCTCCAGCACCTTGTTCTGGATGCCGCGGGCGATGCGGAGCGGGGCGACCGCGACGTCGGCGTGGGCGACGTAGGGGCGGACGTCGGGGACGCGGCCGGTGACGTGGACGCCCGGGGCCGTGCCGAGGGCGATGACGGCGGGACCGGGGTTAGCGCCGACGATGTGGAATTCGGCGGTGGGGCGGCTGGCGCGCAGCCGGGGCATGACCTCGGCGGCAAACCAGCTGACCGCGTCGGCATTGGGCCAGTAGTCCATGTTGCCGGTGAAGACGAGGTGGGGGCCGGGGCGGC
>JAYUCA010000174.1:0-6943 GCA_043740535.1 Rhodospirillales bacterium
TCCCCGCACGCGCATCAACGTCTGCCGATCGGAACTTCCACCATGACCGCCGATACGAAATTCCCCGTCTTCCTTCCAAGCACGCCATTCCCCATGCGCGGCGACCTGCCAAAGCGCGAGCCGGACATGCTGGCCCGGTGGGAACGGATCGGCCTGTGGGACCGCACCCGGCAGGCGATGCAGGGCCGCCCGCCCTTCGTGCTCCATGACGGCCCCATCTATTCCAACGGCAACCTGCATATCGGCCACGCACTGAACCGCATCTTGAAGGATGTCGTCATGCGGGCGCACCGCATGTCCGGGCAGGACGTGAATTATATACCAGGCTGGGATACGCACGGCCTGCCCATCGAATGGAAGGTCGAGGAGGAATACCGCAAAACCGGCCGCGACAAGGATGCCGTGCCGGTGCTGGACTTCCGCGACGAGTGTCGCCGCTACTCCGCCCATTGGATGGCGATCCAGGCCGACGAGTTTCGTCGCCTCGGCGTCACCGGCGCCTGGGCCGGCCGCTACGCCACGATGGATTTCTCCTCCGAGGCGGCAATCGCCGGCGAGATCTGCAAGTTTCTGCTCAACGGCGCGCTGTATCGCGGCCTTCGCCCGGTCATGTGGTCCCCGGTGGAAAAAACCGCGCTGGCCGACGCCGAGATCGAATACCACGACCGCACCAGCGACACCGTCTTCGTCCGCTTCCCGTTGCTGCGCGGCCCGGTCGAGAATGCGTCCGTGGTCATCTGGACCACAACCCCCTGGACCATGCCCGCGAACCGCGCCCTCGCATACGGGCCAGACATCGATTACGCGCTGGTCCGCGTCGATGCGGCCGCCGACGGCAGCCTGGCCAGGCCCGGCGAGCGCCTACTGATCGCGCTCTCGCTCGTGCCGGAAGTCACCATGGCCGCCGGCATCACGCTGCACCACCTGGAGCACGTCTACAAAGGCGACGAATTCCACGGCGCCGTCGCCGCACACCCGATGCGCGGCCACGGCTACGACCATGACGCCCCCCTGTTGCCCGCAGACTACGTGACCACCGACCAGGGCACCGGCTTCGTCCACATCGCCCCGGCCCATGGCGAGGAGGATTTCGCCCTGGCCCGTGAACACGGCATCGAGATCCCGGAAGCCGTGCTCGGCGACGGCGCCTACGCGTCTTGGGTTCCGCACTTCGCCGGCCTGCACGTGTTCAAAGCGGCGAAACCCGTCGCCGCCGCCATCGAGGCCGCCGGCGGCCTGCTCGCCCGCGGCACGCTCACCCATTCCTACCCCCACTCCTGGCGCAGCAAGGCCCCGATCATCTACCGCGCTACGCCGCAATGGTTCATCCGCATGGACGGCCCGGAACAAATCCGCGCCCGCGCCCTGGAAGCCATCGCCGCCACCGCCTTCATCCCTGAGGCCGGACGCAACCGCATGGCCAGCATGGTCGCCGGCCGCCCAGACTGGTGCATCAGCCGGCAACGCGCCTGGGGCGTCCCCATCCCCGTCTTCGTCGATCGCCGCACCGGCGAGCCGCTGCGCGACCCCCAGGTCGTCGCCCGCATCACCCAAGCGTTCAGCACCGAAGGCGCCGACGCCTGGTATTCGAGCCCGGCCAGCCGTTTCCTCGGCAACGGCCGCGATCCGGAACACTACGAACAGGTCACTGATATCGTCGACGTGTGGTTCGAAAGCGGCAGCACGCACGGCTTCGCGCTGGAAGACCGCGGCGGCCCCTGGCCTGCAGACCTGTACCTGGAGGGCAGCGACCAGCACCGCGGCTGGTTCCAGTCGAGCCTTCTGGAAGCGATCGGCACCCGAGGCCAGGCGCCCTTCAAGGCCGTCCTGACCCATGGCTTCGTGCTGGACCAGAACGGCCTGAAGATGAGCAAGTCGCTCGGCAACGTGACCGCGCCGCAGGAAGTGACCGACAAGCTCGGCGCCGATATCCTCCGCCTGTGGGTCGTGAACGCGGATGTGTCCGAAGACCTGCGCATCGGCCCGGAAATCCTGAAGCAGCAGGCCGAACTCTATCGCCGCCTGCGCAACACGCTCCGTTGGCTGCTCGGCAGCCTGGCCGGCTTCGAGGACAGCGAGCGTCTGCCGGAAGGCGACATGCCAGAGCTGGAGCGCTGGGTGCTGCATCGCCTGGCCGAGCTTGACCAGCGAATGCGCCGCGCCCTGGACACGCACGACTGGACCGGCGTCTATCCGGAACTGCACAATTTCTGCTCGGCCGATCTGTCCGCTTTCTACTTCGATGTGCGCAAGGATGTGATCTACTGCGACTCGCCAGACAGCCCGAAGCGGCGCGCCGCGCGAACCGTGCTCGACCACCTGCATCGTTGCCTGGTTGCATGGCTGGCCCCCGTCTTGTGCTTCACGGCTGAAGAGGCCTGGCTGGCCCGCTTCCCCTCCGAGGACGACAGCGTCCACCTGCAGCAGTTCCCCCAAATCCCCACGGCCTGGCTGGATCCGGAATTGGCGGCGCGGTGGGCCATTCTGCGCTCGATCCGCGGCGGCATGACCACCGTTCTGGAGACGGCGCGGGCCGGGAAGCTGATCGGCGCCTCGCTGCAGGCCAGACTGGTGGTCCCCGGGGACGCATTGTCGTTGCTGGCGGCAGATGGATGGGCCGAACTCGCCATCGTGTCCTCGGCAACACCAGGCTCCATCCTGGCGGTGGAACGCGCCGACGGCGAGAAATGCGCCCGCTGCTGGCGCGTCCTGCCGGAAGTCGGATCCACCCACGCAGGTCTGTGCCTGCGCTGCACCGCCGTCATCGAGGCCTTGCCGCCCCAACAGGCGGCCGCCGAATGAGCGCCGCATCGTGCTGAAGTACGGCGCCATCGCCGCCCTGCTGGTGCTGGCCGCCGACCAGGGCGCCAAGTGGTGGGTGCTGAACATTCTGCACCTGCCCGAAATCGGCTCCGTCCCTGTGCTGCCGTTCCTGAGCCTGACGATGGTCTGGAACAAGGGCGTCACCTTCGGCCTCTTCCACCAGGAGGGCGAGCTAGGCCCCTGGATCCTGACCGGCGTGGCGCTGGCAGTCGTGGTCGGCCTGTTCGTCTGGCTGCGGCGAGCCGAATCGGCCCTTGTCGCCACCGCGCTGGGCGCCATCGCCGGCGGCGCCGTCGGCAACGTGCTGGACCGCGTGCGGTATGGCGCCGTGGTCGATTTCATCCACGCCCACGCCTGGGGCTGGTCCTGGTATGTGTTCAACGTGGCGGACGCCGCGATCGTGTGCGGCGTCACCGGGCTGCTGCTCGACGGGCTGCGTCCCGCGCGAAGCCGCTTGCAGCCCCGGGACGTGCGGCAGTAAACAGCGGCATCATGAACACACGCTTCCTGCTGGCCCTGCCCTGCCTCTTCGCCTTGGCCGCGTGCTCCGGCGATGAACTGACCCGCACATTCGGACTGACGCGTGACGCGCCGGACGAATTCCAGGTGACGACGCGCGCGCCGCTGTCCATGCCGCCGGACTTCACGCTGCGTCCGCCCCGTCCGGGGGCCATCCGGCCGCAGGAACTGACACAGCAGCAGCAGGCCGAGGCAGCCCTGGTGCCCGACACGGTGCTCGGCAATTCACGCAGCGCGCCCCCGACGACCGGCCAGACGGCCCTGGTTCGCGCAGCAGGACGCCCGGCGCCCGCCGACATCCGCGCCCGGATCGACAGCGAGGCATCGCTTGACGCGCCCGGCCGCAGCTTCACCGACCGTCTCATGTTCTGGCAGGACCCGCCGCCCCCGGGCACCCAGGTGGATCCTTCGCGGGAGGCTGCGCGGTTGCGGCAGAATGCCGCCCTGGGCCAGAACAACGAATCAGGCGACACCCCCATCATCCAGCGCAAACGCCAGGGATGGCTCAGCAGCCTGAGCAACCTGTTCTAGGCCGTCCGGGCGAGGCGCGCCTCCACCTGTCAGAGCCGGCTCCGCGCATGGCGACCATCCTCACAGAGCCCTATGCCGGGCTTCAGTCCCAGGCGGTCGGACTGGCCCAGGCCGCCGGTTTGCCGGCCACCTTGGTCCCGCTGCACCCCAGGGCCCCGTGGCGTTGGATCAGCGCGCGGCTGTGGCCGGACCCGCTCCGCGCCGCCGGCCTGCCCCCCCAGCCGGACGGCATCATCCTGGCGGCGGGCGGCACGGCCGCCGTGGTGGCGGCGGCGCTGCGCAGCCCCTCCCGCCCGGTCGTGCAGATCCAGCACCCTCGGATCGACCCGGCGCGTTTCGATGTCATCGTCGTCAACCGGCATGACGGCCTGACCGGCCCCAACGTCGTGGTTACCCGCACCGCGCTGCACCGCGTCACCCCTGAGCGTCTGGCAGCCGAGCGCCTGATCTGGGCGCCTCGGCTGGCCCACCTGCCGCGCCCTCTCGTCGCCGTCCTCGTGGGCGGCAGCAACGGCCGCTTCCGCTTCGACAACAGCGTGGCCCGGGCGCTGGGCGCGCAACTGGGCGCCATGATGCAACATGACAAGGTCGGCGTGGCGCTGACCCCGTCCCGCCGCACGTCCCCCGAGGCGCAGGCGGCGCTTGCCGCCGCGATCCGTCCAAAAGGGGGCTGGGTCTGGAACATGGAAGGGGACAACCCGTATTTCGGCCTGCTGGCGCTGGCCGACGCGATCATCGTCACCGAGGACAGCGTGTCGATGGTGTCCGAAGCCGTGGCGACCAGCGCGCCGGTGTTGCTGGCCCGCCTGCCGGGCAAATCCCGGCGCATCCGGCTGTTCAACGCTTTGCTGATCAAGGACGGACGCGTCCGCCCCTTCGAAGGGCGCTTCGAAACCTGGAACGCCGCGCCGATGGATGACACGCCAATGGCGGGCGCCGAGGTTCGCCGCAGGCTGCAGCTACCGTGAACCGAGCCCAGGCTCGCGTGGCGCGCCCCGCGTTCCCCACCCGCCCGACTTGGGCTAGAACGCCGGAATGCTGAACATTCAGACCTTCGACGCCCGCGCCGGCGGGAACGTCCTCTACAAGGCTTTCGCGCACCCATTGGCGGCCGAGGCCGTCGCTAAGCTCGCCGCCCGCCTCCGCGCAGCCGGGCCGCTGGCCGTCTACGACCCTGACGGCGTGGCCGACGCCCTCTGGGCATTGAACCCCTGCATGCCGGCCGCCGCCGAAAGCTACGTCCACGACGTGGAGCAGCTCGGTCAGGGTCGCGCCGGGGCGCCCGCCGGCGCCTTGGTGGACCTGCGGCAATCCCGCTGCGCGACGCTGCTGATCGCCGCCTTCGACGCCGGCAAGACCGTCGCCCGCGTCGCCCCGCTGGCGCCCGCCAGCCTGAAGATCACCACCCTGGACGAGGCCCGCGTTCCCGCGTCCCTGCTCACCAACCCGGTCCGCTACCTCGACCGGCTGAACTTCGCCACCAACTACGCGTTCTTCCGCGACACCGGCCCGCTCGACGGACCCGGCCTCCACACCCGCCTCGTCACGGCCAACTACTGGTCCGGCTACGGCGCCGGCGAAATCCGCCTCTGGCTCCGCCTGTTCGCCGCCGATGGCAGCGTCTTGGCCGAGTGGCAGGAACCCGTCCCGCCCGGCCCCGCCGGAATCGCGATCGACAGCCGCGAGGTTCGCGCCCGCTTCGCCCTGCCCGAATTCCACGGCCAGCTATTCATCCACGCCATCGGCGCCGCGGGGCACGACGTGGTCAAATACGCTCTCGACACCTACGGCGCCGGCGGCGAGGACAGCCTGTCCTGCACCCACGACGCCAACGCCTGGCCCAGTGACCGCTACGCCGGCATGCCTGCCCCGAAGCCCGGCGAGAAAGTCGTGCTCTGGCTGCAGAACAGCCACGCCGCCCCCATCCCCGCCGGCGCCGTCACGCTGGACCGTATGGGCGCCGGCGCCCCCGTCCCACTGGACCAGGACGTGGCCCCCTACGCCAGCCTGGCGCTGGACGTCGCAACCTTGCTGCCCGGCCTCGCATGGCCCGCCCAGATCGAACTGCGCGCCGGCCGCCACGTCGTCCGCCCGCGCTACGAGGTGACGCAGGCCGGCCGCACCCGCATCGCCCACCTCAACGTCGAACGCGCCGACCTCAAACCCGATCCCGGCATCAAGACGCTGTCGAACCTGCTCGGCCGCGGCTACCTGCTGCCCTTCCCCATCCTGCCGCCCGACACCTTCCGCAGCATCGTACTGCCGACCCCGATGGCCGAACGCCAGACAAGCCTTCCCATCCGTCTCGACGTGTTCGATACCGAGGGCCACCTGGTGGCCGAGCGCTTCCTGGGCAACCTCCAACGCCGCCACGACCTGGCGCTGGACCTGGCCGAACTGGGCGCCAACGAGGGCCACGCCGAACTCGTCTACGACTTCCGCGACGGCGGCGACGCCGACGGTTGGCTGCACTGCCTGGTGCGCTACGAGCACCGCACCGTGCCGCATGCCGCCGAAAGCAGCTTCGGCGCCCACATCTACAACACCGCGATGACCTACCGTGACGAGCCGCAAAGCTACTCCGGCCCGCCTCCCGGCCTGTCGACCCGCCTGTTCCTCAAACTCGGGATGGGCCCCCGCCGAAGCTTCGCCTGCCTGATCTACCCGGCCTCCGCAGGCTGGCACGCCCGGTCATCGACCACGCTCATCCTGCACGACAGCGGCGGCGCCGCGATCGCCGAACGCCCGCTGTCGCTGGCCTGCTCCGGCAGCGCGATGATCTGGCCGCACAAGATTTTCACTGACGCATTGGTGGAAGAAGCCGGCCCCCGCGGCTACGTCATCATCCGCGACGCGACCTGCCGCCTGTTCGGCTATCACGGCCTGATGTCCGCAGACGGCGCCTTCTCGCTGGACCACATGTTCGGCTTCTGAAACGTCGTGTCGAACACGTTATCTCCGGGCCTCTTCACTAAACAGAAACCTCCTCTGCTGTTGCCGGTGTGAGGACGCATGTGAAGCCGAGCTTGGTGATCTGAGCGGCGAGCCTTGCGGCCATTGTCTCGGGTGC
>JAYUCA010000175.1:0-1628 GCA_043740535.1 Rhodospirillales bacterium
ATTCAGCCGCCGAATGGCGGGTCAGCGTGCCATCTCGATCAGTTCGATATCCTTCTTGAGCAAGTCATTCACCAGCGCAGAAAAATCGACACCCTTGGCGCTGGCCAGCGCGGCCAGCGTGGCCTGCACCTTCTGATCCAGGTACACCGGCAAATTTAACTGCACGCCAGCTTTATAAAACTGCCCGCGTTTGGCCCCAGAGAAGTCAATCTCGGCGGGCATTTCTTCATCATTGGCCAGTCGCGGTCATAGAGGTCGAGACCCGGCACGAAGTCGGTGAGATCGACGTTCGCCTCCCAATAGGCGTCCACCGTGCCGACGTCGCGCCAATATGCCTCCGCCTCGTGCGACGAGCGCACGCAGGAGCTGGCGAAGCGGTGCGCCACCGCCTTGCCGCGTTCGACGAGGTAGGGGATGACGTCGCGGCCGAAGTCATGGCCGCTATTGGCGTCGGCGGCGTCGCGGCGGAGCTGGTCCATCAGGAACCGGGTGTCGAACACGTAGATGCCCATGCTGGCCAGCGCGTGGTCTGGGTCGCCGGGGATGCCGGGCGGATCGGCGGGCTTTTCCAGGAACGAGACGATCCGGTCGTCGGCATCGACCCCCATCACGCCGAAGCCCGTCGCGTCCATTCGCGGCACCTCGATGCAGCCCACCGTCACGTCGGCGCCCTGCTCGACGTGCTGCTGCAGCATCGGCTCGTAATCCATCTTGTAGATATGGTCGCCGGCCAGCAGGACGATGAAGCGGGGCTCGTAGCTCTCGATGATGTCGATGTTCTGGTACACCGCGTCGGCGGTGCCCAAGTACCATTGCGTCTCGGCGACGCGCTGGCTGGCTGGCAGGATGTCGAAGCTTTCGTTGCGCTCGGGGCGGAAGAAGTTCCAGCCGCGTTGCAGGTGGCGGATCAGGCTGTGCGCCTTGTACTGCGTGGCGACCGCGATGCGGCGGATGCCCGAGTTCATGGCGTTCGACAGCGCGAAGTCGATGATGCGGGTCTTGCCGCCGAAATACACGGCGGGCTTGGCGCGCACGTCGGTCAGTTCCAGCAACCGGCTGCCGCGCCCGCCGGCGAGCACGTAGGCCATGGCGTGGCGGGCCAGCGGACCACCCGGTGCGATGAAGGCGTTCATCACGTTTGTCGTTCCTCCCTGCGTTCCCCGGCACTGGCGTCCCGGCGCCCGCGTCACCCCGAGGGCGCGCGCAGGTACAGGGTCGCCAGCGGCGGCAGCGTCAACTCCACCGAAGCGGCGAAGCCATGCGCCGGCATTCCAACGGCGGTGGCGCGTCCGAGATTTCCAACCCCGGACCCGCCGTACTCCACGCTGTCCGTGTTCAGCAGTTCCGTCCAGTCACCTTCCAGCGGAACCCCCACGCGGTAGCCACGGCGCGGCACCGGGGTGAAGTTGCACACCACCACCATTGGGGGGTCGCCCGCGCCGCCCAGGCGCAGCCAGGCAATCACCGACTGGTCGGAATCGTCCACCACGATCCAGCGGAACCCGTCGGCCTCGCAGTCGCGGGCGTGCAGCGCCGGCTCGCTCCGGTAGAGCCGGTTGAGGTCGCGCACGCAGTCGCGCAGGCCACGGTGGCGGGTGTGGTCGAGCAGGTGCCAGTCGAGTTGCGCG
>JAYUCA010000176.1:0-2567 GCA_043740535.1 Rhodospirillales bacterium
ATTCAGAACGCGGGACCTCGTTTCAGGTCCAAGCAACCTGAAACGATACCGCTCTAATCAATCCCCTCGCACCCCAACGTCCGCAACTGCGCATCGACCCAGCCTGCGTCGTATGTGCCCGCCTGGATCGCCGCCATCTGCACCTGCTCGGCCGCGAACTTCGCCTCCGACGCTTTCAGCACCGCCTCGATGTCGTCGAACGGCACGCACAGCACACCGTCGTCGTCGCCGATGATCAGGTCGCCGGGTTCCACGACCATGCCGTCGATCGCGATCGCCACGTTGATCTCCCCGGGGCCGTGCTTGTATGGGCCGCGATGCGTGATCCCGGCCGCGAACACCGGCAGGCGTTGCCCGCGCAGCGTCGCCGCGTCCCGGATGGCGCCGTTGATGACGATCCCCGCGACCTGCCGCCTGGCCGCGGACATCAGCATCATCTCGCCCAGCAGCGAGTTCGTCAGGTCGCCGCCGGCGTCCACGACGATCACGTCGCCCGGTTGCGCCAGCCCGATCGCCTTGTGCAGCATCAGGTTGTCTCCGGGCGGCGCCTTCACGGTCAGCGCCGGGCCAGCCAGCCCGCCGCCTGCATGCATCGGCCGCAGCCGTGGCCCGGCCGCCGTCAACCTCGCCATGCTGTCGCTGACATTGGCGACCGGCAACGGCCTGAACCGCGCCACCAGGTCGGGGCTGACCGCCCGCATCCGCTGAAGAATCCTCAAACCAGCCGGCATGCCGCGCCCCCCCGATCTTATCGACCGTTCCTACGCCCGGGCGCACCCTTCGCCAATCTCAGCGCCCCGGCGGGGGCGCCGCGTGCGTCGCCAGCACGGCGTCGGTGCCGGCATCAAGCTCCTGCAGACGCACCTCATATCCCCAAAGGTCCGCCACATGCCGCAGCGTCGCATCCGCATCCCGCTTCGCCAGCAGCCGCCCCGGCCGCGTGCGGTGCTCCAGCATCAGCGTGCGGTCCCCGGCCAGATCCACGTCGACCACCTGCACGTCCGCATCGCCAGCCGAGGGGTCGTAGCTCTGCGACAGGCTGCGCCTTATGTCGCGATACCCGGCGTCGTCATGGATCGAATCGACCAGCAGCGTGCTCTCCGCCGTGTCGTCCAGCAGCCGGAACATCCGGAACCGCCGCATCACCGCGGGCGACAGGAACTGCAGCACGAAGCTCTCGTCGCGGAAGTTCGCCCAGGCGTGCCGCAGCGTGCCCAGCGGGTCCCCGTTGCCGGCGATGTCCGGGAACCAGGCCCGGTCCTCTTTCGTGGGGTCGGTGCACATCCGCTCGATGTCGGTCATCATCGCATAGCCCAGCGCATAGGGGTTGAATCCGCCGTCGCTGCCCGGATGGTCGAAGCCCGGCTGCATGATCACGCTGCTGGTGGAATGCAGCACCTCCAGGAATGCCGCGTCGTCGATCTGCCCGGTCTCGTGCAGCCGGGTCATGATGCGCTGGTGCACCCAGGTGGCGCAGCCCTCGTTCATCAGCTTGGCCTGCGGCTGCGGATAGAAGTATTGCGCGATCAGCCGGACGATGCGGATGATCTCCCGCTCCCACGATTCAAGCCGCGGCGAGGTCTTCTCGATGAAATAAAGCAGGTTCTCCTCGGGCAGCCCCAACAGGCGGCGGCGGTCGCCGACCGGGTCGGACGCGGGGGCCGAGGGCGTTTCCGGCAAGGTGCGCCACAGGTCGTCGAACACCCGCTCGTCATACTCACGCCGCTCCCGCTCCCGCTTCTGGTCGGTCTTCAGGTTCAGCGGGCGCGCCCCGTCGTGCCGGTGCACCCCATGCCGCGACAGCGCGTGCGCCGCGTCCAGGATGCGCTCCACCGCGGCGACGCCGTGCCGATCCTCGCAGGCGGACACGTAGCTGCGGGCGAACTCCAGGTAATCCAGGATCGCCGAGGCGTCGGTCCATTGCCGGAACAGGTGGTTGTTGCGGAAGAAGTGGTTGTGGCCGAACGCCGCATGCGCGATCACCAGCGCCTGCATCGTGGCGCTGTTGCCCTCCATCAGATAGCTGATGCAGGGGTTGGAGTTGATGACCACCTCATACGCCAGGCCCGAATAGCCGCGGCGATAGCTGGTTTCGTGCTGGATGAACCGCTTGCCGTAGGACCAATGCCGGTACGTCAGCGGCATGCCATGCGCGGTGTAGACATCCAGCATCTGCTCCGACGTGATGATCTCGATCCGGTTGGGATACACCTCGAGCCCCAGCTCCTCGCAGGCGATCCGCTCGATCGCGTCATAGCTCCGATCCAGGATGCGGAAGTCCCAGTCTGTGCCGGCGTAAAGCAGCGGGCCGCTCATGCCGTGGCCGCCTTGCGCCCGAACAGGTCACGGAACACCGGGAAGATGTCCCGCCGTTCGGACACCCGCCGCATCGCCATCTGGCCGTTGCGGCGGGATACAGGATCATAGCCGCGCCAAAGGTCCGTCTCGCCGCGGATCAGCGCGAACGACGACGCGACCTCGATATACGCGAAGTGCTGCACGACCGGCAGGATCGCCGATTCGAGGATTTCGGTCGCCTTCCTGGTGTCGCTGCCGGAGTTGTCGCC
>JAYUCA010000177.1:0-2072 GCA_043740535.1 Rhodospirillales bacterium
GGATGTCCTTGATGACCAGCTTCACCTTCGGGTCGGCGCGCACCAGGTCGGCCAACACCGGGGTCATCTTCCGGCAATAGGGGCAGCGCGTGTCGTAGAAATACACCACCGTCACGTCGCCGAACGGGTTGCCGGCGACGGGGTCCGCGGCATCGACCAGCCGTGGCCCGATCATCGACAGCACGTCGCGGGTCACCTTGTCCTGGCGTTTCGCCTCGTCGGCCTGCACCGCGGCCATCGCGTCGCGCAGGATCGACGGGTCCGTGCGGAGCGCCTGGCGCAGGATCACGACAATCTCCTGCCGCTGCGCCGGCGTGAAGCCGTCCGCCCGGGCGCTGGCGAGGGCAGGCAGCAGGCAAATCAAGGCGAGCAGGATGCGCATAGGTGTCCCCAGGACGTCGGTCCGCTGGATAGCACCGGACATCAGCAGCAGCATACTCCCCAGGAAGCTCGGCCTCCCCAGGAAGCTCGGCTCGCATGACCGCCGCCAGTTCACCTGGCGGCGCGGCAGTCATGACGCTCAAGCCGCCGTCCACCCGCCATCGACGGGCAGCACGACCCCCGTCGTGAAGCTGGCCCCGTCGCTGGCGAGGTATAGCGCGGCGTAGGCGATCTCCTCCGGGCGGCCCAGCCGGCCCATCGCGTGCCGGGCCTCGCTGGCGGCGCGGGCGGCGGCCGGGTCCGGACGGCGGCCGAAGCTGCGGGCCAGCATCGGGGTTTCCACAGCGCCTGGCGCCAGCGCGTTCACACGGATGCCCCGGCCCGCCACGTCGGCGGCGATCGAGCGGGTCAGGCTGATGATCGCCCCTTTGCTGGCGATATACGCCGCGTTGCCGCGGCCGCCGGTGATCGCCAGCTGGCTCGCTACCGTGATGATGGCGCTACCGCGGCTCATGAACGGCAGCACCGCGCGGATCCACAGGTAGGTGCCGGTCACGTTGACGCGGAACACCTCCTCCCACTCGTCGGGCGGGCAGTCCTCGATCGACAGGCCGTTGCTGATGCCGGACGAGGTCATCAGCAGCGTCACCGGGCCGAACGTCTCGCGCACGGCCTGGTGCGCCTCGGCCACGGCCTCCGGGTCGGTGACGTCGGCCTCGATCCCCATCACGCCCGGGATGCCCTTCAGCTTCGTCAGCGCGGGGCCGTCGCGGTCCACCACGGCGACCATCGCGCCGCAATCCGCGAACAGCCGCGTGGTGGCGAGGCCGATCCCGGACGCCCCGCCGGTGATGACCGCCACTTTTCCGTCCAGGCGCATGGCACTTTTTCCCCCAAGAAGATTGACTTCTACCGCATCCGCCCCTAAGCCGCGCCCCTGACTGAGACGTCGCTCCGCGAGGGTTCGCGCAGCGGCGCATTTTCGTTTGGGGTGATCCTGGATGTTCGACAACCTGTCGGGCAAGCTTTCCGGTGTGTTCGACCGACTGCGCGCGCGCGGACGGTTGAGCGAGGCCGACGTCTCCGATGCCCTGCGTGAGGTCCGCCTTGCCTTGCTCGAGGCGGACGTGGCGCTCCCGGTGGTGCGGAGCTTCATCGACGCGGTGCGGGAGCGTGCGCTGGGCGCCGAGGTGCTGGACAGCGTCAGCCCCGGCCAGCTCGTCATCAAGATCGTCAACGACCAGCTGATCGAGGCGCTGGGCGGGGCCGGCGCGGCGCCGCTTAACCTCAATGCCACTGCGCCCATCCCGATCCTGATGGTCGGGCTGCAAGGCTCCGGCAAGACGACGACCTCGGGCAAGCTCGCGCTGCGCCTGGCCAAGCGCGACAAGAAGCGGGTGCTTCTCGCAAGCCTCGACACCCAGCGCCCGGCCGCCCAGCTCCAGCTTCAGGTGCTGGCCGAGCAGGCGGGCGTGGCCAGCCTGCCGATCGTGCCGGGGCAGACCCCGGTGCAGATCGCCCAGCGCGCGATGGAGACCGGACGGCGCGAGGTTTACGACATCGTCATCCTCGACACCGCCGGCCGCCTGTCCATCGATGCCGCGCTGATGTCCGAGGTGCAGGCGATCCGCTTCGCCACCCACCCGGCCGAGACCCTGCTGGTCGTCGATGCGATGACCGGGCAGGACGCG
>JAYUCA010000178.1:0-1647 GCA_043740535.1 Rhodospirillales bacterium
ACTGAAGCGGCCCGACTGGGCGTTCTACGAGATGGTGTTCCTGTGGGCATCGATCCTGGCCATGATCATCGGCGTGGCGCCGTTCTCCGCCCTGGCGGCGTGGCTGCTGGTCCCCTACATCATGTGGGTCAGCGTAGCCGGATGGCTCAACTTCGCGATCGTCAGGCTGAACGGCCCGTTCCCGACCCGGTAGGGCGGAAAAGCGAAGCGTCATCCACCGCGTTCCTGGGCTCGTGCGTGAAAAGGCGGATGACGCTACGCTCTTCCGCCCTACGTCGATCGCCGGGGGCTTGCCCGTCATTGCCCGCCCCTGCAATCTTCCCGTCATGAAAAACCACCCGCCCGAACCGGATACCGACCGCTTCCTGCATGACCTGAACGAGCTGCGTCAGATCGGCGCGTTCAAGACCGGCGTGCACCGGCCCACCTACACGGCGCAGGACATGGAGAGTCGCCGCTGGCTTGCCGACCGGCTGACCGAGGTGGGGCTGGAGCCCACGATCGATGGCGTCGGCAACGTCTATGGCCGGCATCCGGCGCCGGGGCCGAAGCTGCTGGTGGGCAGCCATATCGAAAGCCAGAACGAGGCCGGGTGGCTCGATGGCGCGCTGGGCGTCGTGTCTGCCGTGGCGCTGGCCCGGGCCGGCATCCCGTGCGACGTGATCGCCTTCGTCGACGAGGAAGGGCATTACGGCAGCTTCATCGGCTCCCGCTCGTTCACCGGCATCCTGCCGGAGGCGGAGATCGACAGGCTGACGAACCGCTATCACGGCAAGCCCATGCGCGACGCGCTGGCCGAGGCCGGGCTGGCCGGGCGGCCGCGGGTGGCGATGGAGCCGGGGCGCTACAAGGGCTTCCTCGAGATGCATATCGAGCAGGGCACGACATTGGAGCACGCGCACCATCAGGTGGGCGTCGTCACCGGGATCGTCGCGATCTGGCAGTACCGCATCGTGTTCGAGGGCATGCAGGACCACGCCGGCGGCACCACGATGGCCGAGCGCCGCGACGCCGGGCGCGCCGCCGTGCGGCTGCTGTATTGGCTGGACCAGGAGTTCCCGAAGCACTGCGGCCCGCGCACCGTCTGGACCGCCGGCCGCATCGCGGTGACGCCCGGCGCCCCGTCGATCATCCCGGGCACGGCCGAGGTGCTGTTCCAGTTCCGCGACATCGACACCGGCATCCTGGCGGTGCTGGACGGCGTGCTGCGGCACGGCGTGCAGGAGATCAACCGGACGGACCGCTGCACCGCTGCGCTGGAGGTGCTGAGCCAGTCGCAGCCCGCCATGTGCGACCCGAAGCTGCAGGGGTCGCTGGCCGCCGCCGCCGAGGCGCTCGCCCCCGGCCGCTGGCAGCACATGCCGAGCGGGGCCGGGCACGACGCGCAATACATGGCCCGGGTCATGCCGGCAGCGATGCTGTTCGTGCCGTCGATCAACGGCATCAGCCATCACTGGGCGGAGGACACCGCGCCCGAGGACCTGGCGATGGGCCTGCGCGTCCTGGTCGAGGGCGCCCGGCGCTTCATGGAGCTTTGATGCCAGGGATATTAGAGCGGTATCGTTTCAGGTTGCTTGGACCTGAAACGAGGTTCCGCGTTCTTAATCAACAAGCTAGAGCTTGATCGCTTCGTCTACCTGAAGCGAT
>JAYUCA010000179.1:0-4191 GCA_043740535.1 Rhodospirillales bacterium
TGCTCATCGGCGTAGGGTCCAGCATGTTCAGGAAGCGAATCGACATCCAGATTCTAGCCGCATCTGCCGCGCCGCGTTAAGTCCGACAGGCTGCTAGGGACGGTGACCCGTCGTCGCGAGCGGCCCTTGCGGCACGGCGATCCAGGGGCCGGGCGCGGCGCATATCGCCGAAGCCGCGCTGGATACGCACCTTTGACGTGGAGGTCTGGGATACGGAAATTAGAGCATGATCGCTTCAGGTAGACGAAGCGATCATGCTCTAGTTTGTTGATTAAGAACGCGGAACCTCTTTTCAGGTCCAAGCAACCTGAAACGATACCGCTCTAGAAGGCGGATGACGCTGCGCTTTTCCGCCCTACATTTTTTCATGTCGGCTTTTGCCCAGCAGCCCGGCGAGCCAGCGCCTGAGCAACCGGAACAGCATCGCGCCGGTCGAGAGCGATGCGGCCTGCGGCGCCGCTTCGCCGCGCAGCCGGGCGGACAACGCCGCGCCGAACTGGCTGGCGATGTCGCCGGCCATCAGCTCCACCACCCGGCCCTTGGCAAGCTGCGACAACGGGCCGCGCAGGTCGTAGCCGATGTCGATGGCCAGGATGCTGCCGGCGCCGTCCGGCAGCACTCGGAATTTCGCTTCCGCCGAGACGCGGGTGCCGCTGGACTGGTCGTTGCCGCCGCCGCTGACCTGGCCGGACCGCGTGGCTGCGTCATAGGTCAGCACGGCCTGGCCGGCGAAGCGCACGCGGACCGGGCCCAGCGCCACCGCCATCTGCCCGGCGATCCGGTCGCCGTCGACCGAGGCCAGCGTGGCGCCGGGGATGGCGCTGGCGATCAGCGCCGGGTCCTGCAGCGCGTCCCAAAGCTGCGCTGGCGGGACCGCGAAGCGGAGGCGCTGGTGCAGGCCGTCCGTGTTCGCGGCGACCGGCGCCGCAGCGGCCGCTGGTGTCGCGTCGCCGAACACGGTCGCGGGCGCCGGCGGCAGGGCCGGCTGCGGGACATGCAGCCGCTCATCCAGCACGCGGCGGATGGCGCGGACGATGCCGTTGTAGCCGGTGCAGCGGCACAGGTTGCCGGCCAGCTCCAGCCGGATGCGGTCGTCGTCGGCGTCCGGCAGGCGGCGGACGATGTCGCGCGCGGTGACCATCATGCCGGGCGTGCAATAGCCGCATTGCAGCGCGTGCTCGGCAGAAAAGGCTTCGCGCAGGCGGATGGCGGCGGGGTCGTCCTCCAGCCCCTCGATGGTGCGGATGTCGGCGCCGTCGCACAGGGCGGCGTAGGCGATGCAGGCGCGGATGGGCTGGTCGTCCAGCAGCACGGTGCAGGCGCCGCAGACGCCGTGCTCGCAGCCGGTGTGGGTGCCTGTCAGCAGAAGATGGTCGCGCAAAAAGTCCGCCAGGTGGGTGCGGCCGGCGATCTCGGCGGTGACTGGGCGGCCGTTGACGATAAGGGTGGTCATGCGGTGGCGGCCTGAAGCGCGCGACGGACGGCGACCAGGTGCAGGTGGCGCTCGACCGCGGGAAAGCCCTCCAACGCCGCGGCGGCGCCGTCCTGGCAGGCCGCGTCGCCGGTCAGCAGCATGGGCGGGCCGCCGGTGGCGCCGATGGCGATGCGGCGCATGCCGCCGTCCAGCAGGCAGGCGGCCATGGCGTGGGCGAACTCCCCGGGCTTGCGGCACAGCTTGTGGTAGCCCCAGCGGGCGGCGGGCGCGGGCCGCGGGATGCGAACGGCGCGGACGATCTCGCCGGGGATCAGGATGGTCTGGTAGGGGCCGGTCACGAAGCGGTCGAGCGGGACGGCGCGGGTCGTGGTCAGCACGATGGCGCCCAGCGCCGTCAGCGTCGTTAGCCAGTCGGCGGCCGGGTCCGCGTGGCACAGGCTGCCGCCGATGGTGCCGCGGTTGCGGACGGCGCGGTAGGCGATGCCGGCGGCGATGCCGGCCAGGATGCACGCCCCGATGTCGGGCGTGCGGCCGTCGGCGATGGCGGCGTGGGTGGTCGATGCGCCCAGGGTGACGGCGCCCGGCGTGTCTTCGGCGCCCTGCAGCGCGGTCAGGCGATCCAGCGGCACGACGATGCCGGGCCGGGCGGCGCGCAGGTTCAGCATGGGGCCGAGCGACTGGCCGCCGGCCATCGGGCGCGCGCTGTCGTTCGCCAACAGCGCGGCGGCGGATGCCAGATCGATGGGGCGGCTGACGGTGAAGGCGGCGGGTTTCATCGGGCGCCGGCGTCCATCAGGGCGGCGATCACCCGCTGCGCCGTGATCGGCAGGCGGTCCACCCGTGCGCCGAGTGCCGCCAGCGCGTCGTTGACCGCATTGGCGATGGCGGCCGGCGGGCCGATCGCCCCGCCCTCGCCGATGCCCTTCTGGCCGAAGCGGGTGTAGGGCGAAGGCGTCTCCATATGCTCGATCCGCAGTACCGGGACCTCGGTGGCGCCGGGCAGGGAGTAGTCGGCCAGCGTGGCCGCACTCGGCTGCGCGTGGGCGTCGTAGCCCATTTCCTCGTGCAAGGCCGTGCCAATGCCCTGCGCGACGCCGCCGATCACCTGGCCGTCGACGATCATCGGGTTCACCAGCACGCCGCCATCCTCGCAGATGGCGTAGTCGAGGATCCTGATCGCGCCGGACTCGGTGTCGACCGAAACGGTGCACGCGTGCGCGGCGTAGCTGAAGGTGCCGCTGTCGCGCGCCGTCTTGTAGCCGGCGACAACCTCCAACCCGCCATCATCGACCTGGGCCGGCAGGTCCTGCGGGCGGCGGTACCAGATGCGGGCGACCTCCTCGATGCTGACGCTGGCGGCGCCGGCGCGCACCTCGCCGCCGCCGACCACCACGTCCGCCGCATCGACCTGCAGCAGGTGCGCGCCGATCTTGCCCACCCGCTCGGCCAGCGCGGTGCAGGCGGCCGCCACGGCGCCCCCGGCGGTGACCATGCAGCGGGAGCCCCAGGTTCCCGTCGAGTAGGGCGTCAGCGCGGTGTCGCCGTGCACCACGCGCATGCGGGCGACCGGCAGGCCCAATATCTCGTGCGCCACCTGCGCCAGCGTCGTCTCCAGCCCCTGGCCGTGCGACTGGATGCCGGTCCGCAGCTCCAGCCCGCCATCGGGGGACAGCCGTGCCCCGGCCTGCTCGTATCCGGGGATCATCGGGATGCCCCAGCCGGCGTAGACCGAGGTGCCGTGCGCGCCCTGCTCGCAGAACACCGAGACGCCGAGGCCGATGCGGACCGGGCCTTGCGCCCCGGCCTGGCGGCGGCGGATGGCGGGCACGTCGATCGCCGCCACGACGCGGCGCAAAGCCTCGGGGTAGTCGCCGCTGTCGAAATGCTTGGCGGTGATGTTGTCGAAGGGCATCGCCCCGGGCGGCACCAGGTTGCGCAGGCGGACCTCGTGCGGCTCCAGCCCTGCCTTGTGGGCAATGGCGTCGATCATCGTCTCCATCGCATAGGCCACCCCGGCCCGCGCCACCCCGCGATAGGGCACGATCGGCGGCTTGTTGGTGGCGACGGACCAGGTGGTGCAGCGGAAGGCGGCGATGTCGTACGGGCCGGGCAGGATGCTGGCGATCTGGGCGGCCTCGAGACACGCGGAGAACGGGTAGATCGAATAGGCGCCGGCATCCACGGTCGCCTCGGCGTCCAGCGCCAGCAGCTTGCCGGTGCGGTCGGCGTAGGCGGTCAGCTCGTAGTGGTGCTCGCGGCAGTTCGCGTTGCCGGTCAGGCTCTCGCGCCGGTCCTCGATCCAGCGGACGGGGTGGCCCAGGTGGCGGGCCAGATAGCCGGCGGCGACCTCCTCGGGCAGCAAAATCCCCTTGTAGCCGAAGCCGCCGCCGACGTCGGGGGCGACGACGCGGACGGCTTCCTCCGGCAGGCCCAGGCAGCCGGCGAGGCCAGTGCGGACGATGTGCGGCATCTGGGTGGATGTGTGCAGCAGCAACTGCGACAGGCGGCGGTCCCACCGGGCGACCAGGCCGCGGCCCTCGATGGGGGCCATGTGCTGGCGCGACGTGCGCAGCGTGCGGCGGACAACGATGGGTGCGCCCTCGCGCACTGCGGGGTCGCCGACGTCGACCTTGGTTTCCAGGAACACGTTGTCGCCCCAGTGCGGGTGCAGCAGAGGGGCGCCTGGCGCCCGGCCGGCCAGCATGTCGGCTATGGCGGGCAGCTCCTCGAAGTCGATCTCCACCCGCTCGGCCAGG
>JAYUCA010000180.1:0-7451 GCA_043740535.1 Rhodospirillales bacterium
AGCCCGCCCCCCCGCTCCGCGCTGAACAGCCGCCCCACCAGCGGGATCCGTCCCAGGATCGAATTCAGCAGATACAGCGGCACCACCGTCCCCTGCACGTCGATCGTCTTGCGCTCCGCATCCACCCGACCCTTCGCCGTCAGCCCCAGCGACGCGCTGAACGCCCGCATGTCGGTCACGTCCAGCATCGTGCCATCCCACCGGAACGGCAGCACCAGGTCGCTGAACGCGACGCCAGGCCCGTTCAGCGCATCGACCAGCCCATAGATCGTGACCGCCTGCAGCAGCTTGCCCAGCAGCCGCCCGTTGCGGACGTTGAAATCGCTCAGCTCCGCCGTGCCCGTCATCGGCGTGTCCGGCCGCGTGTCGTCATACAGCCCATCCAGCTTCAACTGCCCGCCCCGCACCGTGTCCAGCAGATCGGCCGCCCGCAGCAATGACCCGCCATCCGCGGCCGTCAGCCGCACCCGCCGCCCGCTCCCTTCCGGCTGCACGCTCAAATCCAGCCGATCCGGCCCTGCCGATGTCGCCTTCAGCACCGCGAGGCGCCGCCCGTCATGCTCCGCATGCGCCGCCACCCCGTTCAACCCCCGCTCGCCGGCCAGCAGCACCCGGTCGAACCGCACGTCGGCAACGAACGGCGGCCCCGCATCCGCCGCCCCGCCCCGCCCCGGCTGCCGCGCCAACTGCGGCGCCAGGTCCAGCACCGGGCCGCTCACGCTGACCCGGATCGGCTGCGAAGGCTTGTCCGGGTACCGGATTTGGCCCCGGGCCCGCGTCGCCCCCAGCTCCGCCCGATCCAGCACCAGCAGCAGCGGGTCTGCCCCCACCATCTCCACATGGCCTTCCAGCAGCATCCCCGGCCCCTGCGCATGCAGCTGGTCGATCCCCAGCATCCTGTCGCCCCGCAGCAGCAGCCGGGCCGTCACCTCTGCGGCCGGCCCCACCGGCTTGCTCCATCCCGCCAACGACAACGCCGCCCCCGCCAGGTCCCCGTTGACCTGCACCTCCGCCGAGCTGTCCCGTCGCTGGATGAACCTGGCCGTGAACTGCCCCGAGCCCGCCCCCATCAGCCCGCCCGGATCGAACCACCCCGCCGCCGCCAGCTGCTTGCCCGTCGCCCGCCCCACCGCCTGCGCCCGCTGCACCACCTGGTTGGCCGGCCCGTTGCGGAACTCCATCCCCACCGAAATATCGACCGGGATCCCTGCCACCACCGCGGCGCCGGCGGCCTTCAGCGCGTCCGACGTCACCTCCATCTGGATCGCCCCCCGCTCCAGGTCCCGCCCCGCCACCAGCCCGCCCAGCCGCAAATCGTTCAGCCGCACCGCCGCCTTGATCTTGATGTCCTCGATATCCAGGTCCTCGTTCAGCGGCAGGTTGATCGTCATCCGCCCGGCAAACCCGCCCCCCGGGTTCCGCATCGGGATCGGCTTGCGGTCCAGCAGCGCCAGCCGCGGATGCTTCAGCAGCGCCAGCACCTCCGCCACCCCGCCCGATGCGTTCGCGTCCAGCGCCATGAACTGGTCCTTCACCGACAGCCCGCTGATGCGGATCGCGCCGTCCCGCAACAGCAGCGGCCCCTGGCGCGCAGACGGCACCGCGATATCGAGGCTGTCCGGGCTCTTGATCGTCAGCATTGCCTGCGCCTGCTCGATCGGCGGCACCGGCTTCAGCCAGTGGATCGTCACATCCTCGCCGCGCAGGCTGCCATCCACCGACGTCAACACCGCGTCCGAAAGGTCATGCGGCGCCCGGAACCCCAGCTTCACCGCACCGTCCCGCACCGTGCCGGCCGTCACGTTGGCAACCAGCCACGGCCGGATATGCCCCCCCAGCCGCTCGGGCCACAGGCTGCCCAGGTCCGCGAAGGCCAGATGATCCAGCGTCGCCTCGGCCGTCCCCACGATCCCGGCGGCGCTCAGGGCCACCTCCCCCCCCAACGTCACGACCGTCGGCCAGGCCCCGCCCGGCGCGTGCAGCACCGCCTTCGCCCGCGTCAGCGCCAGCCGCTGCGGCAACTGCCAGGCGGGCCGGCTCCACCCCGCCTCGGCGGTCAGCGCCAGGCTCTCGAACCCGATCGGCGTGCCGGCGATGCGCATCCGCCCACCGCCCGCCTCGATACGCAGCGTGGCCGCGGTCGGGCGCAGGCCAGCGTCCAGGTGCAAGGTCCCCAGCGCCTGCACCGCCGCGTTCAACGCATCCGGCGGCGCCAGCTCCGGCGCCGCCTGCTGCACCGCGCCCGCATTCACCGGCAGCATCGCCACCTGCACCTGCGTGCCGCCATCGGGCGCCAGGTCAGCCTGCAGCGCCACCGTCGCATGCGCCGACCCCAGGCCCAGCGTGGCCGTCGCTGACCCGCGCACGCCGCCGCCCGGCTGCCGTTGCAGGTCCAGCCGCGCCACATCCAGCCGCCATGTCCCGCCCAGCGCCGGGTCATGCAGCGCCATGGTCGAGTCGATGACCCGGACGGTCTGCAACTGCTCGATATGCTGCAGCCCCGGCCGCACCAGGCTGCCCGGCCGCCGCAGCGGCCGCGCAAGCTCCGCCAGCGTCTCGGCCAGGCTGGCCCCCGGCGTCGACGGGTCGTCGTCGTCCACCAGCACGATGCCGCCCAGGTCCAGCGTCACAGCCCCCACCGTGTCCCGCAACAGCCGCAGGTTCAGCCCCGAGACCGACACGGTCCGCGGCACCGCCTGCCCCAACAGCAGCCGCCCCATCGACACGCTGAGGTCGAACGCCCGCGCCGAAGCCAGCTCGTTGCCCTTCAGGTCGGTCAGCCGCACGTCCTGAAGCTGCAGCGCCAGCCCCTGCCCGACCCCCTTGGCGAACCCCGACCAGGTGATCGCCGCATGCCCGATCGACAGCCGCGTCGGCGAATCCGGCTCGTTCCGCGCCGCCTCGATCCGCCGCGCCGCCCAGTCGATGTCCAGCGGCCCCTGCGACAACCGCCACGCCAGCCCGACCGTGCCAGCCGCCAACACCACCGCCACCGTGACCACCAGCAGCAGCAGCCGATGGATCAACCAGGCTGGAACCCTCAGCATGCCCCAACGGCGCTGCCGCCCCTCGTTGCTTCGTCGGGTGCAATGCCCTTCGCATTGCACCATCGCACTGTGGAAGCGCTGATCTCTGTAAAAACAAACCCAACCATCGTCATCGCGAGCCGCCCCTCGGCGGCGCGGCGATCCAGGGGCCGAGAGGAGGGGCCAGGCCCCATAGGCGTTAAGTTAGTTGTCTCGGCGTCACCTGTGGACAGAAATTCACCGTCATGGTCGTGCTTGACACGACCATCCACGCGGTCGGGCAAGCACAGGCCCTCAATCGTAAGCACGCCGGTGTCCAACGCCGGTGCAAGCGGACGGGCGTGGATGGTCGTGTCGAGCACGACCATGACGCCAATCCCCGCGTTAATCGTCCAGACAGGCCCTAACTTAACGCCTATGGGGCTAGGCCCCGGATCGCGTGGCAACAGCCCGCGATGACGTTTCACCCCACCGCCCCTCCCCAGACGCCCACCGTTGACGCGACCACCCCCAGGCCCCCACCCTCCGCACCCATGCCCGACGCCGCCCTCGCCCACTCCAGATGGCCCGCCCCCGCCGACCCCGGCGCCGCCGACCGCCTGGTCGAGCGCTTCGCCGCCCAAGGCCCGGACGAAGCCGCCCTCGCCGCCACCCCGTCCGGCCTGTCCCTGCTGCGCGCCATCGGCGGCGGCAGCCCCTTCCTGTCCGACCTCGCGGTGCGCGAACACGCCTGCCTGCTGTCCCTGGGCCGCCAGGGGCCCCGCGCGGCGCTCGACGCCGCCATGCGAACCCTCGCCGCAACCCGCCCGTCCGCGTCCCGCACCCAGGTGACGGCAGCGATGCGCCAGGCCAAGCGCCAGGCCGCGCTCGTCACCGCCATCGCCGACATCGGCGGCCTGTGGGGCCTCGCGCACGTCACCGGCGCCATCACCAGCCTCGCCGAGGCCACGCTGCAGCTTGCCGTCGACCACCTGCTGCTCGCTGCCCACGCCGCGGGCGCACTGTCCCTGCCGCACCCGGATCATCCGGCGCAGGAATGCGGCCTGGTCGTGCTCGGCATGGGCAAGCTCGGCGCACGCGAACTGAACTATTCCAGTGATATCGACCTCATCCTGCTCTACGACCCCGGCGCCCACCCCGACCCGGACACGCTGGGCGCCACATTCACACGCATCGCACGCGCTCTGGTTGCCATGATGGAGACGCGCGACGCCGGCGGCTACGTGTTCCGCACCGATTTGCGCCTCCGCCCTGACCCTGCCGCAACCCCGCCCGCCGTCTCCCTGCCCGCCGCCATCTCCTACTACGAGAGCATGGGCCAGAACTGGGAGCGCGCCGCAATGACGAAGGCCCGCCCGGTGGCCGGCGACATCGCCCGCGGCAACGCCTTCCTGGCTGCGATCCGCCCCTTCATCTGGCGCCGCCGCCTCGATTTCGCCGCCATCGCCGACCTGCACGCCATGAAGCGCCGCATCGACGACCACCGCGGCTTCTCCCCCGGCCAGCCCGCGCCTGACCTCGCCGGGCAGAACCTGAAACTGGGCCCCGGCGGCATCCGCGAGGTGGAGTTCGCCGTCCAGACCCTCCAGCTCGTCTGGGGCGGCCGCGACCCGGCGCTGCGCGACCCCACGACGCTCGGCGCCCTCCGCCGACTCGCCCGGGCCGGCCACCTCAGCCGCCGCGCCGCCGCCGAGCTGACGGTCGCCTATCGCGCGCTGCGCCGGGTCGAGCATCGGCTGCAGATGGTGGCCGACCGCCAGACCCACTCCCTCCCCGACAAACCCATCGAGCTCGCCCGCTTCGCCGTCTTCCTCGGCTGCCCCGGCGAGGCCACCTTCGCCACCATGCTCGGCATCCACCTCGCCCGCGTCCGCGCCCGCTACGCCGAGGTGTTCGAGACCGTGCCGGACCCGCACGGCCCCGTCCCGGCGCTGGATCTGGCCGGCCCGGACCTGCCCGAGTCGACAGACGAACGGCTGCGCGCCATGGGGTTCCAGAACATCCCGGGCATGGCCGCAACCCTGCGCGGCTGGCAATCCGGCCGCCTGCGCGCCCTCCGCTCGGCCCGCGCGCGGGAACTGATGGACACCGTGCTGCCCGCCCTGCTCGCGTCCCTGGGCGCGCAGACCGACCCCGACGCCGCCTTCGCCCGCTTCGACGCGATGCTGTCCCGCCAGCCCGCCGGCGTCCACCTGCTGTCGACTTTCCAGCGCAACCCGGCGGTGCTCGATCGCATCGCCGCCATCCTCGGCGCGGCCCCGTCTTTGGCCGACCACCTCGCCAGCGTCCCCACCGCGCTGGAGGGCCTGCTGGCCCCCAACGGCGTCACCCCCATGCCGCCCGCCCGCCTGCTGGCCCTGCAGTTGCAGGACGCGGCCACGCTGGAGGACACGATCGCCATCACCCGCAGCCTGGTCCGCGCCGAGGAGTTCCGCCTCTGCGCCGCCCAGATGCAGGGCGAGATCGACGTCGATGAGGCCGGCTTCGCCCGCTCCGCGCTGGCCGACGCGGCGCTCCAGGCGCTGCTGCCCGTGGTGCTGGCCGAGCACGCGCGCCGCTACGGCGCCGTCCGCGGCGGCGACATCGCCGTCGTGGAGCTCGGCAAGGCCGGCAGCGCCGAGATGATGGCCGGGTCCGACCTCGACCTGATGCTGCTCTACACCTATCCCGCCCAGGTTCTGGAAAGCACCGGCGGCCCCCGCAGCCTGCCGTCCAGCCAATGGTTCATCCGCGCCGCGCACGCCTTCGTCGCCGCCCTGACCGCGCCGGGCGCCGAGGGCCCGCTGTACAACGTCGACATGCGCCTGCGCCCCTCGGGCAACAAGGGACCGGTGGCCGTGCCGCTGGCCGGCTTCGTGCGCTACCACGACCAGGACGCCTGGACCTGGGAACGCATGGCCCTGACCCGCGCCCGCGTGGTGGCCGGCCGCCCCGCCATCCGCGCCCGCGCCGAACGCGTGATCGCCACGGCGCTGGCCCCCGGCGACCCGGCCCGCATCCTGGCCAACGCCGCCGACATGCGCCGCCGCCTGCTGAAGGACCTGCCGCCCCAAAGCCCCTGGGACGTGAAGATGCGCCCCGGCGGCGGCATGGAGGTCGAGTTCATCGCCCAGGCGCTGCAACTGATCCACGGCGTGCAGCACGGCGGACAGAACACCGCCCGCGCCCTGCGCGGCCTGGCCGCCGCAGGCGCGCTGCCGGAAGCCGAGGCGCAGACCCTGATCCGCGCCGACCGCCTTTGGCGCACCGTACAAAGCATGCGCCGCATCACCGTCGGCCGCGGCGTGCACGACCTGCCGAAGCCGGCCGCGGCAGCATTGCTCCGCGCCGTGGGCGCCTTGGACGCCCGGAACCTTGATCTTCCCGCCCTGAATGCCACCCTCGAGGACACGGCCCGCCAGGTGCGCGCCATCTTCAACCAACGGATCGGAGCGATCGAATGAGCTTGGAAGTAGGCGACCCCGCCCCCGGCTTCTCCCTGCCCGCCACCGCCGGCCGCACGGCCGCCTCCGCCGCGCTGAAGGGAAAACCTTTCGTCCTCTACTTCTATCCGAAGGCCGACACCCCCGGTTGCACGAAAGAGGCGCAGGCCTTCGAACAGGACCTGGACGGCCTGGACGTGATCGGCGTGTCGAAGGACCCGATGCAGGCGCTGGAGAAGTTCGCCGCAAAATACGGCCTGACCTTCCCCCTGGCCTCGGACCCCGACGGCACGGTGGTCGAGGCCTACGGCGCCTGGGTCGAGAAATCGATGTACGGCAAGAACTACATGGGCATCGACCGCAGCACGATCCTGATCGACCCCCACGGCGCCATCGCCCGCATCTGGCGCAAGGTAAAAGTCCCCGGCCACGCCGCCGAAGTCATGCAGGCCGCCAAAGCCCTGAAATAAGACCAAAAACCAGAAGTCCCGCCCCTCCAAAACCACGGGTGGAATACGGCTCCGTATTCCAACACCCCACACCGGAATGCGAACCAAAGAACGTGCCAGCCAAAATGCCGGCCCCAGCGGTCAAGACTTTAACCACTTGCCATAATACCAGGGATATCAAGCATGGACCCGGCCCGCATCGTCACTGCGAGCTCTTGCGAAGCAGTCCAGGGCTGCCAGACCTGACCTATCGGTCCTGGATCGCTTCGCAAGGGCTCTCGATGACGGGTCAGTATTTATACCAGCGATATTAAGCATGGACCCGGTCCGCATCGTCACAGCGAGCTCTTGCGAAGCAGTCCAGTGCGGTCAGACCTGACCTATCGGTCCTGGATCGCTTCGCAAGGCCTCGCGATGACGGGTCAGCATTTATACCAGGGATATTAAGCATGGACCCGGTCCGCATCGTCACTGCGAGCTCTTGCGAAGCAGTCCAGGGCGGCCAGACCTGACCTATCGGTCCTGGATCGCTTCGCAAGGGCTCGCGATGACGG
>JAYUCA010000181.1:0-2429 GCA_043740535.1 Rhodospirillales bacterium
CGATCTTCGGCACCTTGACGCCGTAGACGCTCTCGATCTGCATGTCGATCTGAAACTCGCTGCTTGAGACCGCCGATGGGCAGCACGCGACCACGAAGCGTGATCTCGCCGGTCATCGCGACGTCGTGACGCACGCGCCGGCGACCAGAACACCGTCGACACGCTGCACAAGGACCTGCACCGCGCCCGCGCCGCCGCCGTCAGCAGCATCCCCACCAGCACGGGCGCCGCGAAGGCCATGGGCCTCGTGATCCCCGAGCTGAAGGGCAAGCTCGACGGCTCCTCGATCCGGATCCCGACGCCCAACGTGTCGTTGGTCAGCCTCGATGTGAATCTGCGCGAGCATGCGACGGTGCAGCAGATCAACGACGCGATGAAGGCGGCGGCCGCTGGCGAGCTTGCGGGCATCCTGGAGTACAACACGCACAAGCTGGTCAGCATCGACTTCAACCACCAGCCGGCGTCGTGCACGTTCGACGCAACGCAGACGGCCGTGGTCGATGGGCAGTTGGCGCGGGTGATGGGCTGGTACGACAACGAGTGGGGCTTCTCGAACCGCATGGCGGACACGGCTGCGTTGTTCGGAAGCCTGTAGCATGGCGGTCCGCCTGTTGGACGGCGTCGCCGTCGAAGGCAGGCGCGTGCTGCTGCGCGCCGACCTGAACGTGCCGGTGCGGGACGGCGCCATCACCGACCTGACCCGGATCGAGCGTCTGAGCCCGACCATCCGGGAGCTGGCGGCCGCCGGCGCCCGGGTGATCGTGTGCAGCCACTTCGACCGGCCGAAGGGCAGGCCCGTCCCGGCAATGAGCCTGCGCCCGATGGCGGCGGCGCTGGGCGGGGTGCTGGGCCGCCCGGTCGGCTTCGCCACGGACTGCATCGGCGACCCGGCGGCCGCCGCGGTGGCGGCGATGCGGAACGGCGACGTGCTGGTGCTGGAGAACACCCGCTTCCATCCCGGCGACGAGGCGAACGACGCGGGCTTCGCCCGGGCGCTGGCGGCGAACGCGGACATCTTCGTCAACGACGCGTTCTCCGCCGCGCACCGCGCCCATGCCAGCACGGAAGGCGTCGCGCACCTGCTGCCGTCCTACGCCGGGCGGCTGATGCAGCAGGAGCTGGAGGCGCTGGACACCGCGCTCGGCAGCCCGCAGCGCCCCGTGGGCGCGATCGTGGGCGGCAGCAAGGTGTCGACGAAGCTGGAGCTGCTGGGCAATCTGACGCGCAAGGTGGACGTGCTGGTGATCGGCGGCGCGATGGCCAACACGTTCCTGGCCGCGCAGGGCCTGGATGTCGGGCGCAGCCTGCAGGAGGCGGAGATGCACGGCACGGCGCTGGCGATCCTGGCCGAGGCGAAGGCCGCCGGCTGCACCGTGGTGCTGCCGGTGGATGCCGTCGTGGCACGGGAGTTCAAGCCGAATCCGTCGACGCAGATCGTGGCGATAGGGGCGATCCCGCCGGACACGATGATGCTCGACGTGGGTCCGTCGACGGTCGAGGCGCTGAAGCGCCGGCTGCCGGCGTTGAAGACGCTGGTGTGGAACGGTCCGCTGGGCGCGTTCGAGACGCCGCCCTTCGACGCCGCCACGACGTCGCTGGCGGTCGCGGTCGCGGCGGCGACCCGCGCAGGGGCGCTGCGCAGCGTGGCGGGTGGCGGCGACACCGTCTCGGCCCTGCGGCACGCCGGGGTGCTGGAGGCGTTCAGCTACGTCAGCTCGGCGGGCGGCGCATTCCTGGAGTGGCTGGAAGGGAAGACATTGCCCGGGGTAGCCGCCCTGGGGGGCTGATCCCCACCTCCAAAACCGTAGGGTGGAATACGGCTCCGTATTCCACCGCTCCATGCCGCGAATGTGGACCAAGGAACGGTCCAACCCCCATACCCGCCCCAGCGGCCGCCCTCGCGGCGCGGCGATCCAGGGGCCGAAAGCGGTGCATGCGTCCCCCGGATCACAACGCCGATCGGCTCGCAATGACGGCGGTGGCAAAAGATCTTGGTCCCAAAGCCCCGGTATTAACGTTTGATTGAGGGATGCGGCGTAGCGTCGCCGCATGATCTCCACGTCCTCCCTGCAGGCGTTCTCCGGTGCGGTGTCCGCTCCGTCGGTGGGCCGCGCGGCTCAGGCCGCGCCCCATGCCACGTTCGTCCGTGCGCAACCGGATGCGGCTCCGCGGCAGCAGGCCATCGACGGGCCCCGGTTGCCGGACGGACTGCCTGGATTGCCGCCGCCGCGGGGTTCGCTGCTGAACCGTACGGTTTGATGGGGCGCACGCCACCATCGTCAGTCCGGCAAGGCCCATGATGCCCTGATACCAGCGGCACGAAGCATTGCCCGGTCCGCATCGTCACTGCGAGCTCTTGCGAAGCAGTCCAGGGCGGCCAGACCTGATCTATCGGTCCTGGATCGCTTCGCAAGGGCTCGCGATGACGA
>JAYUCA010000182.1:0-1542 GCA_043740535.1 Rhodospirillales bacterium
CCATGGGTGCCGTGGGCCATCCGCATCTGGGCGCGGGCGTTCCTGACGCGCATCTTCCAGGGCACCATGGAGCAATGGGGCTTCCGCACGCCGAAGACGCGCACGCACCCGATCAGCCACCCGACGCTGATCGCGCACATCGCCTGGCAGCGGATCGGCGTGAAGCCCGGCATCCAGTCGATCGCCGGGCAGGAGGTGCGGTTCGTCGACGGCTCGGTCGAGACGCTGGACAGCATCATCGCCGCGACCGGGTATCTGACGCGCTACCCCTATCTGTCGACGGAGCTGCTGCCGCTGGAGGGCACGCGGCCGGCGCTGTACAACCGGGTCGTGCACCCGTCCGTGCCGGGCCTGTATTTCATCGGGCTGTTCGACGTCAGCGGCGGCAGCAACATCCGCATGATGGACGACCAGGCGGCGTATGTCGCGGCCATCGTCGACGGACGGGTGAAGCTGCCCAGCCAGGCGAGCATGATGAAGGCGATCGCCGACGACCACGCCTGGGCCGCCAGGCAGTTCCCGGACAGCCCGCGCTACGGGCTGGAGCTGGACCCGCGCCGGTATCGCGGACTGCTGGCCCGCGACTACGCACGCAACGGGGTGACGCGGCAGGCCGCGCCGCCCCCGGTTCGGAGGGTGGCCTAGACCATGTACGATTTCGAGAACCAGGTGGCGATCATCACCGGCGCGGGCAACGGCATCGGCCGGGCCATCGCGCTGCGGCTGGCGCGGGACGGCTGCCGCGTCGGGCTGCTCGACATCGACGGGACGGCCGCCGATGCCACAGCCGAGTTGGTGCGCGCGGCGGGCGGCACGGCGGCGGTGGCGACGGGCGACGTGGCGCGGCGCGAAGACGTGGACCGGTGCGCGGACGCGTTGACCCGGGCGCTCGGCGCCGTCGATATCGTCGTCAACAACGCCGGCATCCTTCGCACCGCGCCGTTCCTGCAGCTGACCGACGCGGCGTGGCACGCGACCTTCGGCGTCAACCTCGATGGCGTGTACTATCTGTGCCAGGCGGTGCTGCCGCAGATGGTGGCGCGGCGGCGGGGCGTCGTCGTCAACATGGCGTCCTTCGCCGGCAAGAAGGGGCTGGCGAACCACGCCGCCTACAGCGCCAGCAAGTTCGCGCTGATCGGCCTCACGCAATGCATGGCCGCCGAGATGGCCGAGCACGGCATCCGCATCAACGCCGTCTGCCCAGGCATCATCGTCGACACCGGCATGCGCGACGTGGCGGAGGCGTCGGCGAAGGCCGAGGGCCGGCCGGGGCTGGAGGTCCGCGCGCAGGCCGTGCCGATGCGCCGCACCGGCACGCCGGACGACGTCGCCCGCCTGGTCGCGTTCCTGGCGTCCGGCGAGTCCGGCTACATGACGGGCCAGGCGGTCAACGTGACGGGTGGCCTATGGATGGGCTGACGCCATGATCCCGCGCACGCTGTTCGCGGCCGAGCACGACCTGTTCCGCGACCAGGTCCGCCGGTTCATCGCCAATGAGATCACGCCGCACCATGCCGGCTGGGAAAAGGACGGCATCGTCCC
>JAYUCA010000183.1:0-1955 GCA_043740535.1 Rhodospirillales bacterium
CATGTCGAGCAGGAAACGCTGCATGTCCCACGCCCCCGTCGGGCAGCGTTCGGCGCACAGGCCGCAGTGCAGGCAGACGTCCTCGTCCTTGGCCATCACCCGGCCGGTCTTGAGGCCGTCCGCCACGTAAATGTCCTGATCCAGGTTGAACGCCGGGGCGTTGAGGCGGGTGCGCAGGTCGGCCTCCTCGCCGTCCTCGGTGAAGGTGATGCAATCGACGGGGCAGATGTCGACGCACGCGTCGCACTCGATGCACAGCTTCGGCACGAACACCGTCTGCACGTCGCAGTTAAGGCAGCGCTGCGACTCCTTCAGCGCCTGGTCGAGGTCGAAGCCCAGTTCCACCTCGGCCTTGATGTCCTTCAGGGCCGAGGCCTTCTCGCGGTGCGGCACCTTGAAGCGCAGGTCGATCGAGACGGCGTTGTCGTAGCTCCATTGGTGGATGCCCATCTTCTGCGACGCGAGCGTCACGTCCGCGGGCGGGCGGCTGCGGACGTCGCCGCCCATGCAGGCCTTGTCGATCGAGATTGCGGCCTGGTGGCCGTGCGCCACCGCCCAGATGATGTTCTTCGGCCCGAACGCCGCGTCGCCGCCGAAGAAGACGCCGGGCAACGTCGACTGGAATGTCACCGGGTCCACCACCGGCATGCCCCAGCGGTCGAAGTCCAGGCCCAGGTCCTTCTCGATCCAGGGGAACGCATTCTCCTGGCCCACGGCGACCAGCACGTCGTCGCAGGGGATGAACTCGACGGGGTCGTCGGTCGGGACCAGCGTGCGGCGTCCGGTCTCGTCGTGGACGGCGTGGACCTTCTGGAAGTTCATGCCGGCCAGGCGGCCGTCCTGGTGCACGAACTCCATCGGCACCAGCAGGTTCAGGATCGGGATGTCCTCGTGGATCGCGTCCTCTTTTTCCCAGGGGGAGGCCTTCATCTCGCCGAAGCCGCTGCGGACGACGACCTTCACCTCCTCGCCGCCCAGGCGGCGGGCGGAGCGGCAGCAGTCCATCGCGGTGTTGCCGCCGCCCAGCACGATCACGCGGCGGCCGATGCTGGTGATGTGGCCGAACGACACCGACGCCAGCCAGTCGATGCCGATGTGGATGTTCGCCGCCGCCTCCCGCCGGCCCGGCACGTCCAGGTCCCGCCCGCGCGGCGCGCCGGAGCCGATGAACACGGCGTCGTAGCCCTCGGACAGCATGCCGCGCAGGCTGGACACGTAGCTGCCGAAGCGGGTCTGGACGCCGAGGTCGAGGATGTAGCCGACCTCCTCGTCGACCACGGAATCGGGCAGGCGGAATTTCGGGATCTGGCTGCGGATGAAGCCGCCGGCCTTTACGGCGGCGTCGTGGACCACGACATCGTAGCCGGCGGCGGCCAGGTCCCGTGCAACGGTCAGGCTCGCTGGCCCGGCCCCGATGCAGGCAACGCGCTTGCCGTTGCGGGTGGGCGAGGGCGTGGGCATGTGGGCCTGGATGTCGCCCTTGTGGTCTGCGGCGACGCGCTTCAGGCGGCAGATGGCGACCGGGCCTTCCTCGACGCGGCCGCGGCGGCAGGCAGGCTCGCACGGGCGGTCGCAGGTGCGGCCCAGGATGCCGGGAAAGACGTTGGACTTCCAGTTGACCATGTAGGCGTCGGCGTAGCGGCCGGCGGCGATCAGGCGGATGTATTCAGGCACCGGGGTGTGGGCGGGGCAGGCCCACTGGCAATCGACCACTTTGTGGAAATAGTCGGGATCGCGGATGTCGGTTGACTGCAAGACGTTGGCACTCCCCTGGACGCACCGGTCCGGCCGCTTTGTGCGGCCTTTCTGGCCGGGTTCTACCCGGGCTCAGTCGCACGATGCCATTTGCTGGCCCCCGCCGGTAGGGGGCGCCACCAGATCATGGAGCAAACTCATGAATATTGACTTCAGAAACGCAGGCCGCGCTGCCCTTGGCATCGCACCTTCGCCCGGCG
>JAYUCA010000184.1:0-5823 GCA_043740535.1 Rhodospirillales bacterium
CGCTGGATGCGCCCGCGTCGTGCAGCCGGCGTGACGCGTGCAGGACCGCGTCATCGAGACGGCCTGCGCCGAGGTAGTCCTTTGCCGTTTCCATCGGGATGACCTCGTGCCCCGCCAGGCGGGCGCCGAGGCCGCTTGCGGCGACGACGTCGGCGTACATCCACCTCGTGCCGGCGCCGAAGCTGATCAGGCCGAACCGGCGGCCCAGCAGGCAGGCGGTGTGCAGCGCCGCCGCCGTCATGCCGACGACCGGGAAGGGCATCAACTCCTGGGCGGCGGCCAGCGCGGTGTCGAACGAGATCGCGAGCACCGCTGCGTCCACCTGGCCCACATGCCGCGCCAGCACGTCGAGCGCCGCGTGCCCGGCGATGGCGTTGCCCGCCTCCGTCGAGACGATGCCCACCCCGAACGCGGCCGTGGCCGGGACGATTTCGGTTCCGGGCGCCGCATGCCTGCGCGCCTCGGCCGCCACGGCCTGGGTGACCGCCTCTGTCGTGTTCGCGTTCGCGATCAGAATCCTCACGGCGTGGCACTCCGGCGACGGGTGAACGCGACATCGACGGCCGAGGCGGGGCGGCCGGCCGCGGGATGGGCGGGCGGCACGCGGCCGCCGGGGACGGGCGTGGTCACACGACCAGGTCCTGGCCGAACAGGCTGCCCCATTGCCGCCCAGGGCCGGTCGGCGCCCCGGCGGCGCGCAGCGCGCCCCAGACCCCGGCCGATGCGCTGTCGTAGAACGGGATGCCCAGCTCGTGCTCCAGCAGATCGACGAGGTGGGCTGCGGGGAAGTTGGTGCAGTAGGCCAGGATGGCGTCGGGCCGTGCGGCGGCGGCGGCGCGGGCCATGGCCAGGATGTCGGCGTCCGGGACGGCGGCGTAGGCCAGGTTGTCCGACAGGCCAGCGTGGGCTTCGGCCACCACCTCGAACCCGGCGCGCGCGAAGACGGGCGGGATCCTGCTGGCGTAGGACGCGGCGTATGGGGTCACGAGGGCGACCCGGCGGGCGCCGTTCGCCCGCAGGGCGGCGCGGATCGCCAGGGTCGACGTGGTCGCGGGGATGCCTGTCGATTGCGTGATGCGGCGGCACAGCAGCTCATCCCGGTCGAAGCCGATGCTGCCGCCCTTGCTGCCGTTCCAGGCGATCGCGGCGGGGGCCGCGTGGGACAGCAGCGTGGCGGCGCGCAGCATTCCGTCCCAGTCGTAGTCGTCCGCGTAGCCGTCGGCGCTGCCGGTCACCTCGGTGCGGGAGAAGTGGCCGGACACCGCGGGGAACGACGCCAGCACGGCCGTGGCGACACGCTCGACGACGACGTTGCCCGAAGGCGTGATGACGCCGAGCGCGATGGTGGGCCCGCGGACGCCATGCATCGCGTCAGGCGTCGTCACGCACCACCCGGTTTCGCGCACCGTCCCAGCTGGCGATGACTTCGGCGCCGGGGACGAGGCCGCCCAGGACGCCTTCGTCGTGGCGGGTCGCTGTGAGCATCTCGCCGCCGTGGCGGCGGAGGAGGTATTGCGTGTGCTGGCCGCGGTAGACGACCTGCTCCACCACGGTGGCGAACTGGTTGGGCCCGGTGGCTTCGGCGCCGGGATGCAGGCGGATGCTTTCGGGGCGCAGGGCCACGAGGACGTCCGGGCCCGGGGCCTTTCCGTCGACGACCAGGCGCACGCCGTCCTCGGCGTCGACCGCGAAGGCGCCATCGTGCGTTTCGCCCAGGCGGCCGCGGAAGAAGTTGCTGGTGCCGATGAAGCTGGCGACGAAGCGGGAGACGGGGCGGTCGTAGATCTCGGCGGGTGCGCCCATCTGCTCGATGCGGCCGTCGCGCATGACGGCGATGCGGTCGGACAGGGTCAGCGCCTCGTCCTGGTCGTGCGTGACCATCAGGGTGGTGAGGCCGAGGCGGCGCTGCAGCTGGCTCAGCTCGATCTGCATGCCTTCGCGCAGCTTCTTGTCGAGGGCTCCCAGCGGCTCGTCGAGCAGCAGCACGGCGGGTTCGATGACCAGCGCGCGGGCCAGGGCGACGCGCTGCTGCTGGCCGCCGCTGAGCTGGTGGGGCATGCGGTCGGCGAGGTGCGAAAGCTTGACCATGTCGAGCGCGCCGGCGACGCGCCGGGCCACTTCGGTTCTGGGAAGTCGGCGCATCTGCAAGCCGAAGGCGACGTTGCCGGCCACGTCCAGATGCGGGAACAGGGCGTAGCTTTGGAACAGCATGCCGATGTTGCGGCGGTGGACGGGGATGCCTGCGACGGGCCGGCCCTTGATGGCGATGGCGCCGCTGGTGGGCGAGACGAGGCCGGCGATCATGCGCATGGTGGTCGTCTTGCCGCAGCCGCTGGGGCCCAGCAGCGACAGGACGTGTCCGGGCTCGACGCCGAACGAGACGTCGTCGACCGCGGGGGGGCCGGCGCCGTAGGCCTTCGTGACGCCGGTGACCTCGATATCGTTCATCAGGCGACGAAGATCTGGTTGTATTTCTCGATCCAGGCGGCGCGGTTCGCGTTGACATAGGTCCAGTCGGGGCTGAACAGCGCCATCTCGTCCATTTTCGCCGCCGGGTAGGCGAGCAGCCTGGCCAGGTCGGGCTTGAACTCCAGCCCGTCGATCGGGGGGGCGGCGAGCGACACCTCGGCCAAAGGCTGCTGCACGTCGGGGGCGAGCATGCGGTTCATCCACTCGGCCCCCAGCTCCGGGTTCGGGCCGCCCTTCACGAGCACCTGGCAGTTGACGCCGGCGAAGGCGCCTTCCTTCGGGTAGCACATGTCGACGCTGGCCTTCTGGACGGTGTAGGGCAGGACGTATTTGGAGTATTCGATGCCGCCGAGGTCGCCCTCGCCCTGGGCCACTTCGAGGGACGCGGTATCGGAGGTGTAGAGCTTCAGCACGTTGGGCTTCAGCGCCTCCATCTTCGCCCAGGCCTGGGCGTCGAGGTATTGGGCTTCCTTCAGGGGCTTGCCCGTGGCGACGGCGGCGCAGGCGATGACGACGAAGACGCTGGGCGTGGTCTTGGTGCTGACGAGGCTGATCTTCTTGGCGTAGCGCGGGTCCCAGAGGTCGGCGTAGCTGTTGAGCGGGCTGGTCTTGGCCGGGTTGTAGAAGATGCCGCCGGTGGAGACGGCCAGGGCGACGCCGTAGCCTGCTTCGTAGACGAAGCGGGGATAGACCTTCGCCATGTTGGGCATCTGCGCGAGCGGCAGGGGGTCGATGAGGCCTTCGCGCTTGGCGATCTCGACGCCGAGGTCATCGACGAACATGACGGTGTAGCGCGGGGCGGCCTTCGTTGCGCGCAGGCGGGCGATCTGGCCGAGGGTGTTGCCTTCTTCGGCCAGGACCTTGCAGCCGAAGTCCTTTTCGAACTTCGGCAGCACGGATTTGCGGATGAACTCGCCCTGCGTGCCGCCCCAGACGCCGACCTGGATCTGCTTGCCCTGCGACCAGGCGCCGCGGACGAAGACGGTGGGGGCAAGCGCTGCGGCGCCCAGGACGGAACGGCGGGTGATGCTCATCGTGGCCCCCCTCAGCTGACGAAGATCTGGTTGAGCTTCTCGATCCAGGCGGACCGGTTGGCGTTGATGTTGGCGGCGTCGGGGTTGAACAGGCCCATCTCGGTCACCTTCGCCAAGGGATAGGGCAGCATCTTCGCCACTTCCGGCGCGAAGGTGATGCCGTCGACCGAGGGGGCTGACAGGCCGGCCTCGCTGAGGCCCTTCTGGACGCCGCGGTCCAGCATCCGGTTCATGAAGGACGCCGCGAGTTCCGGGTGCGGGCCGCCCTTCACCAGCACCATGCAGTTGTGCCCGGCGAAGGCGCCCTCTTTCGGGAAGGCCATGTCGACCGGCGCGCCCTTGGCGGTGTAGGGGTAGATGTATTGCGAGTAGTCCATCGCGCCGATGTCGGCCTCGCCCTGGCTGACGTAGGTCGCGGCGATGTTGCTTTCGAACAGGTTGGCGACGTTGGGCTTCAGGTCCATGAGCTTCGGCCAGGCGGCGTCGGTCAGGTATTGCGCCTCGGCGAGCGGCTTGCCGGTGGCGACCGCGGCGGCGGCGATGACGAGGAAGGCGCTGGGCGTGTTGCGGACGCCGATGACGGTGACGCGCTTCTTCAGCGCGGGGTTCCACAGGTCGGCGTAGCTGGTGGGGGCCTTGACCTTCGTCGGGTTGAAGAACAGGGCGGCCGCGGTCACGCCGAAGGCGACGCCGTAGCCGCCTTCCAGGATGTAGCGGGGATACACGTTGGCGAGGTTCGGCATGGCTGCCTTGGGGATTTCGGTGATCAGCCCCTCTCGCCGGGCCAGCTCGATGCCCAGGGGGTCGATGAACATGATGGAGTATTTCGGCGCTTCCTTGGTCGCCCGCATGCGCGCGACCTGGCTGAGGGTGACGCCTTCCTCGAGCAGGACCTTGCAGTTGTTCTCGGCCTCGAAGGCGGGGACGACCTGCTTGCGGACGTAGTCGCCCTGCAGCCCGCCCCAGATGCCCATCTGCATGGTGCGCGACGATTGGGCCCGGGTCGACCCGATGACGGCGGGGGCGGCCAGAAGACCGGTCAGGATGGTGCGGCGTTGCATGATCGTTCCCTTACATGGACATGGCGCGTTGGAGGCCCGTGACCTTCTCCATGATCAGGATGAGGGCCACGGATAGCAGGATCATCAGCGACGCGATCGCGGCGATCCCCGGGTCGAAGAAGCGGCTGGTGAGCGTGAAGATCATCAGCGGCAGCGGGATGTTGACGGCGTCCGCGAGCCACATGGAGACGGGGTAGTTGTCGAAGCTGGTGACGAAGGCGAAGATCGCGCCCGCCACCAGGCCCGGCATGATCTGCGGGCGGGTCACGAGCCAGAAGCCGCGCATGCGGCTGGCGCCGAGGGTGCGCGCTGCTTCCTCGATGCTGGGATCGACCAGCAGCAGGCTGGCGCTGACGGTGCGGACGACGTAGGGCACGGTGACCAGGATGTGGCCGAGCGAGAGGTTGACGAGGCTGTCCTGCATGCCCGTCGACGTGGACAAGCGCAGGAGGGCGATGCCCGTGACGAGCATGGGGAAGATCAGCGGCGACAGCAGCAGCCCCTGCACCAGGCCGCGCCCGGGGAAGCGGTGGCGCACGAGGCCGATGGCGGCCGGGGCGCCGAGCGCCAGCGCGCCGGTTGTCGCGATCACGCCGAGCATGAGGCTGAAGCGGAACGAGGTGGTGAACTCCGCCTCGTTCAGGATCTTGGCATACCACCGCAGCGTGAAGCCGCGGGGCGGCCAGGTGACGAAGGGCGTGTCGGAGAACGAGATCAGCACCGGCACGACCAGCGGGGCCAGCAGGAAGGCGGCGACGAGGGCGGCGGCGGCATAGAGGGGGATGGCGGCCGGGCCGAGGGCGGAGTCCTTCATCGCGCCTGGCCCGGCGCGGGGAAGCGGCGTTCCACGAGGTAGACGTAGGCCAGGTTGATCACGAGCACGATCACGATCAGCACGGTCGCGATGGCGGCGCCGAAGGGCCAGTCGAACACCGACATGATCTGTTCTTCCACGAGGGTGCCCAGCATCTTGGCGAAGTTGCCGCCCAGCAGCGCGGGGGCGACGAACGAGCTGGCCGTGAGCGAGAACACGAGCGTCGAGCCGACCGCGAGTCCCGGGATGCTGAGCGGCAAGGTGACGCGGCAGAACGCCTGCCACGGCGAGGCGCCGAGGGTGCGGCCCGCCTCCTCGACGGCGGGGGATATGCGGCCCAGGGCGGCGGCCAGCGGCAGCGCCATCAGGGGCATGAAGACATGGATGGAGCCGATGACGATCGCCCACTCGGTGTACAGCCACCGCACGGGCGGCAGGCCGAGGC
>JAYUCA010000185.1:0-2857 GCA_043740535.1 Rhodospirillales bacterium
CCCACGTCATCCCCGGGCCTCCTTGACCCGCGGATCTCGTGGCCGTGACCGTAAGTGCTCCAGCGGGGACGAGATCCCCGGGTCAAGAAAGGCCCGGGGATGACGGGCTTCGTGTGCTTGAGGTAACGAACCGCTTGCGACGCGCCGCTACCGCGCCGCCAACCCCGTCGCCCGCAGGATGCTCGGGATCGCCGCCTTGACCTGCGAATAGCTGCGGGCCGTGCGCGGCCAGGTCTGGCTGTCCCACTCCCGCCGGATCCGCAGACAGGCCGGCAGCGCGTCGGCCGAGGGGCCGACCGGCGCCCAGGGGGCGACCACCGGCAGCCGGCCGGCCCAAGCCTGCGCCGACCCACCCGGCTCGATCGGCGCCGCAGGGCAACCGAAGTGGGCGCTGGCGCGGGACAGCGCGTCGGCCATCGCCGCCTCGCCCGCCAGCCGCACCGGCGCCGCGATGCCCTCGGGCTGCACGACCAGGCCGCCCACCTGCACGACGCGGGCGCCGCCGAAGTCCAGGCTTTCGGGATGCAGGTCGTCCAGGTGCAGCAGCAGCGCGACATCGCCCCGCGGCAGCGTCTCGGCCGGCGGCAGCGCGACGGTGCCCCTGGGCTCCGTTTCCTGCAGAGCCACCGGCTCCTCGTCGAGGCCCGTGGGGTCGAACCGGCCTTCCGTGTAGCGTCGGATGTTGTCGGCGCGGGCGACGTAGTGCTTGCCCGGCGTGTGCAGCCCGGCGACCCAACGCCAGGACAGCGTGTTGCTGGCCGGGTCGCCGTCGATCAGATGGTTGTACAGGAAGTCGGCGCCCAGCACCCACGGCAGCCGCAGCGTGAAGATCCAGATGGAGGCGAACCACATCCGGGCATGGTTGTGCAGCCAGTTCGTCGAGACCAGCTCGTTCGCCCAGGCGTCGAAGCAGTCAATGCCGGTGCGGCCGGCCACCGCCTCCATGTATTCGCTGCGCAGACCGGGTTGGGCAACGAGCAGCTGCATCGCATCCACCAGGCCGCGCCGATAGTCCGTCCAGATCGTCGGCCGGGTCTCCAGATGACCCTTGAAGTAGGTGCGCCAGAACACCTCCTGGACGAACTTTTCCGAGTTTGCCGCGCCGTGCGCCGCGATGGCGGCGGCAACCGTTTCCTGCTCGGTGATCTGCCGGCGCCGCAGCCACGGCGACAGGCCGGAGGTCGCGTTGTCGCCCTCGGGGCCGCGGTCGGTGTTGCGGCCGTCTGCGTAGGCGCGGCCCATGCGGGGGGTGAAGGCGGTCAGGCGGCGAAGCCCGGCGCTGCGGGTCGGGGGAAAGTTGCGGTCCATGCACGCGATGTAGGGCGGACGCCGCAGTTGTGCACCTCCCTTGCGCCCGCGCGCCCCTGATGCGAATGGTCCGCGGCCGGAAACCACGATCGTAGACCCGCCATCCGTATCCTGTTCATATCGTCCAACCGCATCGGTGACGCCGTCATCACCTGCGGCGTGCTCGACCAACTGATCCGCACCTGCCCGGACTGCCGCATCACCATCGCCTGCGGCCCGGCCGCCCAGGGCGTGTTCGCGCGCATGCCGAACCTGGAGCGCACGATCCTGGTCGAGAAGCACAAGTCGAACATCCACTGGGCCCGGCTGTGGCGGCAGGTCGCGTTCACCTGGTGGGACCTGGTGGTGGACATCAGGGGCTCCGCGCTGGCCTACCTGGTGCCGGCCCGACGGCGCGTGGTGCGCAAGCGCCGCCCCGGCCGGATGTTCGAGCAGCACGGCGCGATGCTGGGCATGGCGCCCCCGCCGTTGCCCGTGGTGTGGACCGCCGCCGAGGACCGCGCGAAAGCCGCCCAACTGCTGCCGCCCGGGCGCCCGGTGATCGGGCTGGGCGTGACGGCGAACTGGGCGCCGAAGACCTGGCCCGCCGGCCACTTCGCCGCCCTGTTCCACCGCCTGGCCGCCGGCCCCTTCCCCGATGCGATGCCCGCCGTGTTCTCCGGCCCCGGCGAGGCGGAGCGCGCGATGGCCGCCCCCACCCTGGCGCTGCTGCCGGACGCGATCGACCTGCGCGGCACGCTGACCCTGCCCGAGGCCGCCGCCTGCATCCAGCGCTGCGCCCTGTATGTCGGCAACGACAGCGGCCTGATGCACCTGGCCGCCGCGTCCGGCACGCCGACCATCGGCCTGTGCGCCGTCACCAACGACCGCGCCGCGGAGATGGCCCCCGCCGGCCTGCACGCAGCCTGGGCGCTGACCGAAGCCCGCTCGATGGAGGCGCTGACGGTGGACACCGTCTACGCCGCCTGCATGGCGGTCCTGGGTTCGCCGTCTCAACTTTGAGCGGCGATCATGCTCTAAGCAAACTCTCGTAGTTTGCGCTCGTCACAGGACCTAAGGGGCCGTCAGGAAATATGTGAATCGGAAGGCCTAATGCGGGGTGTCCAAGGCCGAGCTGACCGGGGAGTGGGAATACAAACTGGCGCAGATGGAACTCGGCAAATTGAGCCGCGAGTCCTTCATGTCCGAGATCGCGGCAATGACCGAACGGATGGTCAAGAAGGCCAAGGAGTACGACCGCGACACGATTCCGGGCGACTACGCCACCTTGCACGCGCCGTGCCCCAACTGCGGCGGCGTGGTGAAGGAAAACTACCGGCGCTACACCTGCGTCGGTAAAAAAGGTGACAACGCCGATAGCGGTTGCGGCTTCAGTTTCGGCAAAACGCCGGCCGGCCGCACGTTTGAAAACGCCGAGGTCGAGCAATTTTTGCGGGACAAAAAAATTGGCCCACTCGAAGGCTTCCGCTCCAAAGCCGGCTGGCCGTTCACCGCCGAAATGGTGATCAAGTTCGACGAAGAAACGAAGAACTACAAGCTCGAGTTTGAT
>JAYUCA010000186.1:0-11687 GCA_043740535.1 Rhodospirillales bacterium
TCAACGACGCCTGGGGCGGACCAGGCGCCGGCCTCGACCGCAACCTGTATGTCAACTCGGTCGATCTGAACGGCACGCACTACGCCTCGGCCACCGCCGCCCTGTATGGCAACGGCACCGAACACCTGCAGATCGCGCTGACCGCGGGCGCGTGATCGCCCTGGCCCAGCGCTCGCTCGGGGGCTTGAGGCCGTAGGCGGTTGGGGTCAGGGTGCGGCATCGTCTTTGGTGGAGATGCCTTGTGATCGCACGCCGGGTTGCGCTGTTGGGTTCTGGATCGTTCGCCGCGGCGGCGGCGTGGCCGCGCCGGGGCCGCGCGCAGACAAAACGGGATTGGGCGAAGGACGTCCCGGTGCTGCGGATCGGGCTGCTGGGCGGCGAGAACGACGCCGACCGGCTGGCGCGCTACAAGCCGTATCAGGCGCTGCTGGAGAGCACGTTCGGCGTGCCGGCGAAGATGCTGGCGGCGGCGGATTACGCCGGGGTGATCCAGGCCTTCGCGGCCGGGCAGATCGAAGTCGCCTACATGTCGCCGGCGGCCTACGCCAGCGCGTGGCTGGAGAGCAACGGCCGGGTCATCCCGGTGCTGACGGCGCAGGAGTCGGACGGGTCCACCAGCTACGTCTCCGTCATGTATGTGCGGGCGGATTCGGGGATCACCGACCTCGCTGGGATGAAGGGCAGGTCGCTGGCCTGGGCGGACCCGAACAGCGCGTCGGGTTACCTGATCCCACGGTCCGAGTTCCGGGCGGCCGGGCTTGATCCGTCGACCTACTTCAGCCGGACCGGGTTTGCGGGCGGGCACGAGCAGGCGGTGGTGGCGGTGCTGGGGCGGCAGTACGACGGCGGCGTGACCTGGACGTCGGGCCTGGGCGACGTGGCGCAGGGCTACACGCGCGGCATGCTGCGGATCATGGTCGAGAAGAAGATGCTGGCGATGGCGGACCTGCGGCTGATCTGGACGTCGCGTCCCATCCTGAACGGGCCGCTGACGGTGCGGGCGGACACGCCGCAGTCGTTCCGCGACGACATCGTGGCGTTCCACATGGCCTTGCCGAAGGCGCATCCGGACGTGTTCCAGGCGGTCAACTTCGGGACCGGGGGCGCCCTGGTCCCGGTGTCGGCCAAGGACTACGAGCCCTACATCGACATGATCAAGGTCGAGGCAGCGGAGCGCCGCCGCCGGAACTGACGTCATGAGCGGGACGTTCGAAGGGGCGTTCCGGGCCCGGCGGCTGGCGCGGTGGCGGTTGGGCGTGCTGTGGGGCGTGGCGCTGGCGGCAGCGCTGCTGGCAAGCGCCTGGGTGTCGGACGCGTCGCCCGCGAACCTCATGGCCGGGCTGCCGCGGGTGGGCGAGTATTTCACCAAGCTGACCCCAGACCTGCGCTGGCCGGCGCTGCTGCGGGGGCCAGCGGCGGAAGGGTCGGTCGCATACTGGTTCTACCGGCTCGATTCCTGGGCGTGGCTGCTGTTCGAGACGAGCCAGATGGCGGCGCTGGCCACGCTGGGCGGAACCTGCATGGCGTTGCTGCTGTGCTTTCCGGCGGCGTCGAACCTGATGTCCGAGGGGACGGCGAACCGCGTGGCGTTCGTGCTGTGCCGGCGGACGCTGGAGATGTTCCGGACGGTGCCTGACATCGTGTATGCGCTGATCTTCGTGTGGGCGGTGGGCGTGGGGCCGCTGGCGGGGATCGCTGCGATCATGCTGCACACGACGGGGGCGCTGGGCAAGCTGTTCGCGGAGGTGGTCGAGAACGCCGACATGCGGCCGCTGGAGGGGATCAGGGCGGCGGGCGGAAGCTGGGCGGAGGGGGTGCGGTATGCGATCCTGCCGCAGGTGCTGCCGAACTTCGTGAGCTACGTGCTGTTGCGGTTCGAGGTCAACATGCGCGGGGCAACCGTCATCGGCTTCGTGGGCGCGGGCGGCATCGGGCAGGAGCTGTACACCGTCATCAGCTTCAACTATTACTCCGAGATATCGGCGATCATCGTGCTGATCATCCTGGTGGTCGCCTCGATCGATCTCGGCAGCGAGTGGATCCGGACGCGGGTGATGGCGGGATGAGCGATGTCGCGGCCTGGCGGGAGCGGATGCCGGGCGCTTTCGGCGCGCCTCCGCATGTGATCGCGCTGCGATGGCTGGCAGCGGGGGCGGTGTTCGGGTGGCTGGGCGCCGTGTGCTGGTGGTTCGACATCTCGTTGGGGCGGATCTGGCGCGGGGCGGCGGGGCTGCTGGTGATCCTGCGGCAGATGATCCCGCCCAGCCCCGGGGAGCAGTGGCGCGATATCCTGGAGGGGCTGGGGCAGAGCGTCGCGATGGCGTTCCTGGGCACGGTGTTGGCGGCCGTGGTCGCCGTGCCGCTGGGGTTCCTGGGGGCGCGGAACGTGGTGGTGAACGCGCTGGCGCATTTCTCGCTGCGGCGGGTGTTCGACGGGCTGCGCGGGATGGACCAGTTGATCTGGGCGCTGGCCTTCGTGCGGGCCGTGGGCCTCGGGCCGCTGGCGGGCGTGCTGGCGCTGTTCGCCGCCGAGGTCGCGGTGCTGGCCAAGCTGTATGCCGAAGCGATCGAGAACGCCGACCCCAAGCAGCAGGAGGGGATCGTGGCGGCGGGCGGCAGCCGGCTGATGTCGGTGCGCTATGGCCTGTTGCCGCAGGTGCTGCCGGTGATGTTCGCGCAGGCGCTGTATGCCTTCGAGAGCAACGTCCGCAGCGCCTCGATCCTGGGCGTGGTCGGCGCGGGCGGCATCGGGCTGCAGATCGCCGAGCGGATCAAGGTGCGCTACTGGGACCAGGTGGCGTTCATCATCCTGCTGATCCTGGTGACGGTGGGAATGATCGACTTCCTGTCGGGCAAGGTGCGGCGGCGGCTGATCGGGTAATCGCACGGCAGCGTTACCGGCGCGCAGGCCTACTCCCGCAGGCGGTGATGCGGGCGTAGGGTGGCGGCATGGCAGATGATCCTTACAAAATCCTGGGCTTGGCCAAGACGGCGACCGCCGACCAGATCCGCAAGGCGTATCGGGCGCTGGCCAAGAAAAGCCACCCGGACCTGCATCCCGGGGACAAGGGGGCGGAGGCGCGGTTCAAGGCGCTGAATGCCGCGAACGATATCCTGTCGGACCCGGAGAAGCGGGGGAAGTTCGATCGCGGAGAGATCGACGCGGAAGGCCAGCAGGCGGCGCCGGAGCGGGAGTATTACCGGGATTACGCGCAGGCCGGGGCGGGCGAGCGGTATCAGGGCGCCGGGCCGGCCGGCTTCGATCCCGACGATGTGGAGGGCCTGTTCGGAGCATATTTCCGCCAGCAGGCGAGCCGGCCGCGGGAAGGCCGGGACCGGTCGTATCGCCTGGACGTGACGTTCCTGGACGCCGTCAACGGCGCGATGCAGACGCTGACCTTGCCGGACGGACAGACGCTGAACGTAAGGATCCCGCCGGGCGTCAAGGATGGCGGCGTGCTGCGGCTGCGCGGCAAGGGCGAACCAGGGCTGCGCGGCGGCGCGGATGGCGATGCGCTGATCGAGGTCAGCGTTTTCCCGCATCCGCTGTTCACGCGGGACGGGGCGGACCTGGTGCTGGAGCTGCCGGTGACCTTCGCCGAGGCGGTGCTGGGGGCGAAGATCGAGGCGCCGACGCCGCGCGGGCGGGTGATGGTGAACGTTCCCGCGAAGTCGGATACGGGGACCCGGCTGCGGCTGCGCGGGCGTGGCGTGGCGGCGCATGGCGGCGTCGCGGCTGGCGACCTGCATGTCGTGCTGCGATTGGTGTCGGGGCCGGTCGACGAGGCGTTGGAGACGTTCCTGAAGGGATGGGACGGGCAGACCGGGTTCGATGCGCGGGCGGCGATGGAGGATGCGGCATGATCACTGTTTCTGCGGTGCTGGCCCGGGTGCAGGGCGTAGACGCCGCGACGCTGGAGGTGTGGATCCGGCAGGAGTGGGTGCGCCCGCATCTCTCCGAGGGTGCGCCGGTGTTCGAGGAGATCGACATCGCCCGGCTGCGCCTGATCGTGGAGCTGCGCGACGAACTGGACGTGGCGGAGCCGGCGATCCCGGTGGTGCTGTCGCTGCTGGACCAGCTTCACGGCGCCCGGGGCGACATGCGACGCCTGCTTGCGGCGCTGGAGGCCGGGGGTGATCTGCCCGCGCGGGAGGTCTTGCGGGGGGTGCTGGGGTAGTTTCCCGTTTTGAAAGACGCCCATTTCAAGACGTCATCCCCGGGCCTGCTTGACCCGGGGATCACGGTATTCCATCGCTCGGTGACCACGACGCCTGACCTCGACCGTCACTGCGCGCTTGCGACGAAGCAGTCCAGGGCCCCACGTGCGATCTGGCGGCGCTGGATCGCCACGCCGCATGAGCGGCTCGCGATGACCGGTCACCCGCAGACAGGCTTGGGATCAGGTGCGTCAGCGGCGGACTACCCGACCTTGGTGATGGCCCACTCGGCTTTCTGAACCTCGCCTTCGCCGGTCAGGACGATCTGCTGGGTGGGGCGGGGTTCGCCGGCGCCGAGGTAGATGCTTTCCTCCAGCGCCATGTCGGCGCCCTTGGCGCGCAGGCTCCAGATGCCGCCGCCGGGCAGGCGCAGCACGACGCTTTTGCCGTCCTGCTGCATGCTGGGGACGACGGTGGGGTGGAGGTGGAAGCGGACGGCGAAGGGTTGCGGGGACGATGCCTCCACTGCGTCCTCGCCGCGGATGTCCTCGCCGCTTTCCGCGACGTACAGGCGGCGGTGGTGGACGGCGCCGCCCAGGGCGCGGTAGCCGTCGTGCCTGGCCTCCAGCCAATGGGCGCCGTTGGCCTCCTGCCGCTGCGCATCGACGACGGCCGGGACGCGGCCGAGCCCGTCGGGCTTCAGTTCGGAGCTGTTGGTGTCGGCGACGATCAATGTGGAGTGCGCCGCGGTGGCGCGGGCGGCGTCGTGCCAGGGGCCCGCGGACGGCGGCGGCGCGCCGCAGTTCACGATCAGCCGCTCTCGGCCGACGGACAGCTCCATCGACAGCGTGCCGGCGTGGGCAAGACGGTCCAGCCCATGCGGCGGCGGCGGGCCGCAATCGACGATCAGCACGGTGCGGCCGGCCTGCAGCCGCTGGAAGCCCGATTCCGTCAGCCCGGCGGGGGCGCGGCCGCCGCGGCCGGCCTGGGTCAGCACCAGCTCGATCAATGCCGCGGTTTCCTCGCGCGCGCCGTTGAACAGCGCCAGGCCGCCGTCGCCGTGGCGCAGGGCACGAAGGGCGGGGGCCATGCGCTCGATGGCCGACGACAGGGCGGCGGGAGGCTGCGCGAGGGCGGCCTGGAGCAGGGCGCGGATTTCGGTCAGGTCCTGCAGCGCGGTCAGTTGCGCGGCCGGGCTGCGTTCGGCGTGGCAGCCGTCCGGCAGCACCTGGCGGGCGATCTCCTGCGGCAGCAGGCGAATGGCGCGGCTCAGCGAGGCGGACTGCGTGGGCAGCGCGACGGCGGCGGCGATCAGGCCCTTCAGTGCCGTCAGCGCGCGGCTGTCGAGCTCATCGACGGGGATGCTGGCGGCGAGCATGCGGGAGTCGGCGACGAGGCGGGCCATGACCGACGCGCGGAAGGCGTCGTCGGCGCTGGCGACGAAGAAGTCGTAATGGCCGAGCCAGGCGGTGATGCGGGCGCCGGCGACGTCAGGGCGCTCGGCGACGCGGTCGAGGTGTGGCCGGCCGCGGCCGGCGGTGGCGATCCAGTCCGCCACCAGCGCGCGGGCGCGGGTGCGGGCGGCGTCGGTGCCGAGCGCCCGAAGGTCGCGCAACCAGGTGAAGCCGTGCGCGGCGGCGCGGATCGTGGTGGGACCGGAGGTGTCGGACCACTGGCCGGGCGCGAGCGGGCGAACGGCGCCGGCCAGCTCCATCTCGCCCTTCAGCAGGCGGGCGCCGCGGGCGGAATCGCCGGGCCAGGGGTCGCGGATGGACAGGGCCGGGGCGTCGGGGATGCGGCCCATGCGGATGGGCATGCGGGACATGGCGCGGCGCATGTCGCGGGTCCAGCGGCGGGGATCGATCATACGTGCGCGGCCACGCGGAGGGCGGCCAGGGCGGCGCCCCTGTCCTGGTGGCCGAACACGGACGTGCCGGCGACGAACATGCTGGCGCCGGCCTCGGCCGCCTGCCGGGCGGTGGCGGGGACGATGCCGCCGTCGACGCCGATGACGATGGGGCGGGCGCCGATCAGGGCGCGCAACTCGCGGATTTTGGCGAGCTGGCTTTCAAGGAAGGCCTGGCCGCCGAAGCCGGGGTTCACGGTCATGACCAGGACCTGATCGATGTCATCCAGCACCGGGGCGATCATGGCGGCGGGGGTGGCGGGGTTCAGCGCGACGCCGGGGCGTTTGCCGAGGCTGCGGATAAGCTGGATCGTGCGGTGCAGATGCGGCCCGGCCTCCGCATGGACGGTGATGTGGTCGGCCCCCGCGTCGGCGAAGGCGGCGACGTAGGGATCGACCGGGGCGATCATCAGATGGACGTCGAAGGGCAGGGTCGTGTGCGGGCGGAGGGCCTTGAGGATGAGCGGCCCGAAGCTGATGTTGGGGACGAAGTGGCCATCCATGACGTCAAGATGCAGCCAGTCCGCGCCGGCCTGCTCGACGGAACGCGCTTCCTCGGCCAGCCGCGAGAAGTCGGCGGCAAGCAGGCTGGGGGCCAGCACGGGGGCCGCGGGGGGCCATGCTGAAGGCTTGGAATCGGGCATTTCGAGGTTCTAGAGGGTTTTGTCGGGGGGTGGAACCGGGGCAGGTTGATCTAGATGCCGGTGCGCGGGGGCGTGGAGGGTTGGCATTCGTCCTGATGGCAGCGGCGTGCGGGGAGGCATACGCGGACATGCTGGACAACGCGTGATGCGCGGGGTGGCGAGCGGCCGCTGCACCGTTTGGTCTGGCGACGGGCTGGTGCAATCGAAGATGATTGCACCCTACGGTGGCTTGCGCGTGCAGCGTAGCGGCCTTGGGCGAACAGATTCGATGGGAAGGCGATCACGCGGAAGCATGATCCCAGCGAGTCCGACGATGGCATGGCTCAACGCTTCACCAACCGCGCCGCAAAAAATCCGTCGAGACCGCCCCGTTCGGACCACAATCCTGGATGCGTGCGCAGATGGCCTTCCGGCGTGCGCGCTTCCGGGATGGCGGCCAGCTCCGCCTCGGTGAACGGCGCGGGAACAAGGCCGAGCTGGGCGGCTGCCTCCAGCCGGGGCAGCGCCTCCTCCGGTTGCAGCGAGCAGACTGCGTAGATCAGCCGGCCACCGGGGCGCAGCATGGCAGCCGCGGCGGCCAGCAGGCGGTCCTGCTGCCCGGTCAGGTCGATCAGGTCGCGCGGGCGCTTCAAGCGCAACGCGTCGGGGTGGCGGCGGATGGTGCCTGTGGCGCTGCAGGGGGCGTCCAGCAGCACGGCGTCGAAGGGTTCGGCGGGGGTCCAGGTGGCGGCGTCGGCCTGCACGACCGTCACTTCCAGCTGGAGGCGCGCCAGGTTTTCGTGCAGGCGGCGCAGGCGGTGGGGGTCGCGCTCCACGGCGGTCACGTTCGCGCCGGCGGCGGCGAGCTGCGCCGTTTTGCCGCCGGGGGCGGCGCAGAGGTCGGCGATGCGTTCGCCGGGCTGGGGGGCGAGGAGCCGGGCCGGCAGGGCGGCGGCCGCGTCCTGCACCCAGAATGCGCCCTGGTCGTAGCCCGGCAGTTCCGTGACGCGGGCGCCCGGCGGCATGCGCCACGATCCGGTGGGGAGTTGCTCGGCGCCGGCAGGGGGCTCGGCGCCGGGGCGCAGCGTGAGGTCGAGCGGGGCCTCGCGCGTGTGGGCCTCGGCGATGGCGCGGGCGTCGCGGCCCCAGCTTGTCCACAGCCAGGCGGGGGTGTCCAGGCGGGGGCCGTCGAGGGCTTCCAGGGCGGCCGGGCCAGCCTCGGCGACGCGGCGCAGGACGGCGTTCACCAGCCCGGCGAAGGGGGCGAGCTTCTTCGCTCGCGCCAGATCGACGGCGGTGCCCACGGCGGCGTGGGCCGGCGTGTCCAGCAGCAGCAGCCCGGCCGCGCCCAGGCGCAGGATATGGCGCACCGGGTCGGGCGGGGCGCGGGTCAGGAAAGGCTCGATGACAGCATCCAGCGAGCCGAGGCGGCGGAGCACGCTGGCGGCCAGGCGGTGGGCGGCGGCGCGGTCGCGGGGCTCGGCGCCGCCCTTCGACGCGACGGGCGCGGCGTCCAGCGCGTCATCCAGGGAGCGGTGGCGGTCGAGCACGGCGCCCAGCAGGTCGAAGGCGATCTCTCGCGTAGGGTCGCGGGGGGCGGTCTTGGTCTGGGGGTTCATTGGGGCGCTTCATGGCGCGGATCGGGGGTGCATGCTACCCCCCCCGGCATGACGAGTCTGCTCGACACGCGACGGCCACGGCTGCTGCTCACGCTGCTGTGCGCGCTGATGTGGGCGCCGGGGTTCTGGACGCTGCCGCCGCTGGACCGCGACGAGAGCCGGTTCGCGCAGGCGACGAAGCAGATGCTCGAAACCGGCGACTTCGTGCGGATCATGAACGGGACGGAGGCGCGGAACCGCAAGCCGATCGGGATCCATTGGCTGCAGGCGCCGTTCGTGGCGGCGGCGGATCGGCTGGGGCTGACGGAACAGAATCCGATCTGGCCATACCGGGTGCCGTCGTTGCTGGGGGCGCTGGTGGCGGTGCTGGCGTGCTTCGAGGCGGGGGCGCGGCTGGTGGGGCGGCGGGCCGGGCTGCTGGGCGCGGGGATGCTGGCATCGACGGTGCTGCTGGTGGCCGAGGTGCACATCGCCAAGACGGACGCAGCGCTGTTGGGGGCGACGACGCTGGCGATGGCGGTGCTGGGGCGGGCGTACCTTGATCCGGGCGGGGTTGGTCGGCGCCAGGCGGCCATTTTCTGGCTGGCGATGGGCGTCGGGATCCTGCTGAAGGGGCCGATCACGCCGATGGTCGCCGGTCTGGCGGTGGTGGCGCTGCTGATCGCGGACCGGCGGGCGGCCTGGCTGGGATGCCTGCGGGCAGGGTGGGGCGTGCCGCTGATGCTGGCGGTGGTGGTGCCGTGGTTCGTGGCGATCGGGGTGGCGACGGGGGGGCGGTTCTTCTCCGAGGCGGTGGGTGGCGATCTGGGGCGGAAGCTGACCTCGGGCGACGATGCGCATTGGGGGCCACCGGGGCTGCACCTGGCGCTGTTGCCGCTGCTGCTGTTCCCGGCGGCGGCGGCGCTGCCCGGCGGGTTCAGGGCGGCGTGGCGGGGGCGGCATTCGGCCGAGGTGCGGTTCCTGCTGGCGTGGATCGTGCCGGCGTGGCTGGTGTTCGAGGCGACGCCGACGAAGCTGCCGCATTACGCGCTGCCGCTGTATCCGGCGGTGTGCCTGCTGATGGCGCTGGGCGTGCTGGAGGGCGTACGGTGGCGCTGGCTGGGCGCCGGATTGGCTGGCCTCGGCGTGGCGCTGCTGGCCGCCGGGGCGGTGGGCGCGCCGGTCTTCTTGCATCTGGGGTGGTGGCTGGGCATGCCGGCCGCGGCGGGCGTGCTGGCCGTGGGATGGTGGGCGGTGCGGGGCCGGCAGCCCCGTTGCGCCGTCACGGCCGTTGTGGCGGCGCCGCTGTTGTATGCGGGGGTGCTGGGGTGGGAGGCGCCGCTGCTGTCGCCGTTGTGGATCGCGCCGCGGCTGGTGGCCGGGTTCGAACTGCGGGGCGAGGCGCCGTTGGGCGCGGTGGGGTATGCCGAGCCGAGCCTGATGTTCCTCGTAGGGACGGACACCGTCTGGCTGCGTCCGGACGAGGCGGCCGGGGCGATGGTGGACGGCAGGGTGGGGTGGCTGCTGGTGGGTGACCGGGACCTGGTCGCGGTGCGGTCGGCGCTGGCGGCGGGGGGAGTGATGGTGCGGGAGGGGGCGTCCGTTGCGGGTTTCAACTACTCGCGGGGGCGCTGGGTGGTTCTGACGGTGCTGGAGCGGGGCTAGTTCGACCCTCGCCGCCGTGCGGACGCCCGAGGGTTTGGAGCTGGTCCGCATACTGGGCCTCGAGGGCCTGGCAGGCCTGGGCGAACAGCGTCGCGCCGTCGATTCCCCTGCCTTGCTCCCAGGCCTTTACCCGGTCGACGATGTCGTAGACTGCTCGCAGTGCCGCGACCGCTGCGACGTAGGGATCTTCCGGCGCCTTGCTCTGCGCCGCCCAGTGCTCCAACCGCGCGTGCGCGTAGGCCAGGATGTCCGGGCCGCCGTCCATGTCGCGTGCGCGTTCGGGGCGGGAGGTGTAGCGGTTGGTCTTCTCGATCCAGTCATGCGCGCCGGCGTGCGACAGGTGGTGGATGCAGGCGCCGGTCTCGAAGGGGATGCGGAACACCTTGTCGGACTTCAGCTCGATCCCCGCGTGCACCTTGGCCGGAAAGGCCACGGCATGGCGGCGGAACAGGCGGGGATGGGCTTCGGGCCAGTAATAGGCGCGCTCGTCATGCACGCCGAGCACGTAATGGCGCAGCGGGATCACGTAGATGTCGGCCCGGGGGGCGCGGAGTTCCTGGTCGATGTAGCGGACGGCGTCCGGGTTCAGGCACTCGTCGTCGTCCAGCAGCAGGATCCAGTCGTGCCGGCACTGCGCGACGGCGAAGGCGCGGGTGTCTTCGACCGTCGGCGACCATGGCACACCGATGACCCGGTCGGCGTGCCGGGCGGCAATCCGGGCCGTGGCGTCGGTGGAGGACTTGTCGACGACGATGATCTCGTCGGCGAAGGCGAGCGCCTTCAGGCACGTGCCGATGACGGCCTCGCGGTTGTAGCAGACGACGGCGGCGCTGAGGGGCGCGCGGCTGGCGGGGTTCGCCGTCAGAATCGTTCGTCGCTGGTGCTGTCGAACAGCGAATTGCCCAGGCGCTGCGTGGCGATGTTGGCGGTACGGAGGTAGGGCAGGTTCGACAGGACGGCGAGCGTCCGCTCTGGCCCGGCGGGGAACACCGGAGTGGTGAGGGCCTGCAGCGCGCCAGGCTGGTTGCCGGCGGCCAGCGCGTTGCCGGCGGCGGTCAGGCTGTCGACGACCTGCTGCGACGTGGCGCCGGGGGCGACGCCCAGGGCGGCACGAAGCTCCTGCCGGCCCTGGAGGAGCTGCTCCTTCGTCAGCGCGGAGATGTTGCTCCAGCGCGGGCTCGTGTAGATCTCGCCGGCCAGGTAGTCGAGCGAGGCGGCGGCGCGCGCGGCCTCGATGGGGCGGCCATAGGTGCGGCCGCTGTCGGAGAAGGCCCATTGCGCGAGGTTGGACGCGGTCACGTCCGGGTCCATTCCGCCGCCGAGGCCGCCCGCGGGCATGCGCGCGGTGTCGGGCACGAACGGTTGCAAACTGCCGCAGGCAGCCATGGCGGCCGTCAAAGCCAGAACAACGATGCGTCGCATGTCCATCCTCCCGCAAGCCCTTCAGATGGGAGTGGAAACCCCGGCGTCACCCGATCGGTTGCAGGCTGGAGCGGTAGCGGCCGCCGAGTTCGGCATAGTGGACGGCAATGTGATCGAGGTTCAGGCGGTCGTGCGGCGGGATGTCGCGCATCTTCCGCGCCGGGGAGCCGCCCCACAGCTCGCCCTTGGGGATGCGTTTGCCGGGCGTCAGCAGCGCGCCGGCGGCCAGCATCGCGCCTTCCTCGATCACCGCGCCGTCCAGCACCGTGGCGCCCATGCCGACGAAGGCGCGGTCCAGCAGCTTGCAGGCGTGGA
>JAYUCA010000187.1:0-11234 GCA_043740535.1 Rhodospirillales bacterium
GGCATCCATGATTTCGGGAACGGCCATAAGCCATTTTTTTCGGTCAAATGGCTTCTCAGGGGTTGCGCTGGCAATCGCATCTTCGCACCGCCGCGCCCAATCTTCCGCCTCTCTGGTTTTCCAAAAAGTGCGGGATAATGAAAATCCGCCCTTGCGAACAATCACTTGCTGCTTGCGTCCGCCTGCCGTGGAAACCGCCCTAATGACCGCCATTTTTAGACCCGTGTGATGCCAGTGTGATGCCCAAGAATATAGGATATTCTAACACACTGCAATCATTCATGAATAAAATTGTTTCTGCGAGGACTGCAAATCCTCGAATGCCGGTTCGATTCCGGCCCGGACCTCCAAGTGTCACCCGCCGGACAGCCAGGCCCCGCGCGCCGCCGGGCATGCGCGTTCACGAAGTCTTCGCCTTCGCCCCTCATGCTCGGCCAGCAACCGGGGCGATCATCCATGCGCAGCATGCTCGACGAGGCCGCCATCCTGCGCGTGTTGCGCTCCTTGCTTCCGAACGGCTTGCCGCCCGGCAAACGGGGACGCGCCGCCTGCGCCGCGTCGGTCCGCACGTTCTTCGAATGGCAGGGGGGCGGCACGAAGGACCCTCTTCTGACCGGGCCCGACCTGGACGCCTGGGCCGCTGCCATCCACGCGGCCCTGGGCGCCGGGACCACGGGGATCACCGTCCACACGTCCGGCAGCACCGGCGCCCCGTGCGCACGCCCCCAGCCGTGGGACCGTCTGGAGCGGGAGGTCGCGCACTGGGCCCTCACCGCCAGCGATCGTCGGCGCATCGTCCAGCATGTGCCGTCGCATCACGTCTACGGCTGCATCTTCACCGTTCTGCTGCCGGCCCGGCTGGGCATCCCGGTGCTGGACGCAAGCGCCCTGCCGCCAGACCAGCTGGCCGCGCTGTTGCGGGAAACCGACCTGCTGGTGGCGGCGCCCCCCTTGCTGGCCGCCCTGGTCCCGCTGCTGCCCAGGACGCCCGACGGTCTTGTCATCGTCAGCGCCGGGGCGCCCCTCCCATGGGAAATCGCGGACGCGCTGTATGAGGCCGGCGCCGTGGTGCATGACATCTATGGCAGCGCCGAAACCGGCGGCGTCGCGGTCCGCACGCACCCCGCCACGTGGCATCGCCTGCTGCCGTTCTGGCGCGGCGGGCAGGGGGGGTTCGCGGCCTCCGTCGTGGGGCTGGACGGGGTGGCGGTCCCGTTGCCGGACCGGGTGGTGTGGAAGGGGCCCGACACGCTGCGGCTGGATGGGCGCAAGGACGTCACGGTGCAGGTGGGCGGCGCAGACGTCTACCCGGCCCGCGTCGCCGCCTTCATCGCCGGGCACCCGATGGTGGCCGAATGCGCCGTCCGCCTGGATACGACGCTGCCGCAGCCGCGCCTGAAGGCCGCGGTGGTGCCCCGGGCCGAGGCCCCGCGTGACGCAAGCCGCCTGGTCGCAACGCTGGAGGCATTCTGCCGGGCGCAACTGACCGGCGCCGAGCGGCCGGCGCGGATCGACATCATGCCCGCCTTGCCGCGGTCCATCTTCGGCAAGGCGAAGGATTGGGATCAGGCCGCCTGACCGCTCGGCGGCGTGGCGATCCAGGGGCCGAGAGCGGTGCATGCGGCCAATGGATCGCGTCGCCAAGCGGCTCGCGATGACGGCGATGGAAAAGAGCCATGGTCCCCGAGCCCTGGTATCACACCTTGTCTTGCCGCAACGCGCATGGAACATCGCATCCATGCCCGCACCGGAACGCCCCACCGTCTACCTGGCCGGCCCTACCGTGTTCGAGCGAGATCCCGACGCCATCTTCGCCGCCATGAAAGCCATCTGCGCCCGCGTCGGCGTCCGGGGCGTCTCGCCGTTGGACAACCAGATGGGCCTCGAAGGCAGCGAACCCGGCCACGCGCTGGCGACCCGGATCGTGCAGGCGGACATCGCGCTGATGCGCCGGCTGGACGCCGGGTTGTTCTGCCTCGACGGGTTCCGGCGCGGGCCGGAGATGGACCCGGGCACCGCGTTCGAGATCGGCTACATGCACGCGCTCGGCAAGCCGCTCGCCGGCTGGACGCGCGACCCGAGGCCGTATCCCGATAGGGTGCGCGGCTTTTTCGCCAGCACGTTCGGCCTGCCGCTCGATGACGCCAATGCCATCGATGGCGGCACGGGCGCCCGCTCGGGCGCGCTGCGTGACCCGGACGGCATGCTGGTCCACTCGGAGGGGTGCCTGCAGAACGCCATGACGCAGGTAGGGATCGAGCTGAGCGGCGGGGCTGTCCACGCCGACCCGGACTGGACGGTGGCGTTCACCCGGGCCGCAGCCGGCCTGGCCGCCAGGATTAGCGTTGTGTCAAGGAAACCGGGTTAGCCTCCAGCGTTGCCTGGAGCCCGCGATGCCCTCAGAACTCCGCCACCTGATCTTCCAGCCGGCCGAGGTCCTGCAGGCTGTCCGGACCTACCACCAGTCCGCTGGAAAGCCTCTGCCACCGGGGGAAGTCGTGACGTGCGCGGCGGAGCCTGACGTCGAGAACGGCTCGATCCGCTTCCGGATCGCCATGATCCCTGTCGCCCAGCGCGGCGAGCTGCGTACGCCCGGTGCGCTGCAAACCCAGAAACTTCTGGTCGTGGACGGCCCGGCCCTTGTCGCGGCGCTGATCCTGCACTGCCGGGACCGCGGCATACCCCTGCCCGCCCGCGCGGAGAAGTCGCTGAAGATGGTCAACGAACAACTCTGCCTCGTCGCAAAGATCAGCGCGAAACGTCCCGACCAGCCGGAAACCCTCCGGCTCTGACCGGGGCGTCAATGACCCCGCAGGATCTGGCTCAGGAACAGCTTCAAACGGTCGGTCTGCGGGTTCTCGAACAGCGTGTTCGGCGGCCCCTGCTCGACGATCTCGCCGCGGTCCATGAACACCACGCGGTCCGCCACCTGGCGCGCAAACCCCATCTCGTGCGTGACGCACACCATCGTCATGCCGTCCTGCGCCAGGCCGATCATGGTGTCCAGCACCTCCTTGATCATCTCCGGGTCCAGCGCGCTCGTCGGCTCGTCGAACAGCATGATCTTCGGCTTCATGCACAGCGCGCGCGCAATCGCCACGCGCTGCTGCTGCCCGCCCGACAGCTGGCCAGGGTACTTCTTCGCCTGTTCCGGGATCTTGACCCGGCGCAGATAGCTCATCGCCAGCTCCTCCGCCTCCGCCTTGGGCATCTTCCGCACCCAGATCGGCGCCAGCGTGCAGTTCTCCAGGATGGTCAGATGCGGAAACAGGTTGAAGCTCTGGAACACCATGCCGACCTCGCGGCGGATGGTGTCCAGCGCGCGCAAATCGCTCGTCAGCTCCGTCCCGTCGACGACGATCCGGCCCTCCTGGTGCGTCTCCAGCCGGTTGATGCAGCGGATCATCGTGCTCTTGCCAGAGCCCGATGGCCCGCACACCACGACGCGCTCCTTCTGGCCCACCGTCATCGACACGTCGCGCAGCACGTGCATCGCGCCATACCACTTGTTGACCTTGTCGAGCAGGATGGCCGGCGTCTCGTCGCTCCCCACGCGGGGCGCTTCCATCATTGCGGCTTGGCTCATACCCATTCCCCTGAGATCAACGCCGCACGCCGCGGCTCAATTCTTTTTCCAAGCCCTTGCTGTAACGGGCCATCACGAAGCAGAACACCAGATAGATCGCGGCCAGCACCAGATAGACCTCGGTGCTGTAGGCCTGCCAGATCGGCTCCGCGATCGCCACCTTGCCCGCGGTCAGCAGGTCGAAGATGCCGATCACCAGCACCAGCGAGGTGTCCTTGAAGAAGCCGATGAAGGTGTTGACCAGCGGCGGGATCACCAGCCGCAGCGCCTGCGGCAGGATGATGAAGCCGGTCTTCTTCCAATAGCTTAAGCCCAGCGCGTCCGCCGCCTCGTACTGGCCCTTCGGCAGCGCCTGCAGCCCGCCGCGGACCACCTCGGCCAGATACGCCGCGGCGAACAGGATGATCGCCACCTGCGCGCGCAGCAGCTTGTCCGGGTTCACCCCGGCCGGCATGAACAGCGGGAACATCACGCTGGCCATGAACAACAGCGTGATCAGCGGCACGCCGCGGATCAGCTCGACATACAGCACGCACAACGCCTTGACGGCCGGCATCTGCGTCGAGCGGCGGCCCAGCGCCACCAGCAGGCTCAGCGGGAAGGCGAAGGCCAGGCCGAACGTCGACAGGATCAGCGTGATCGGCAGGCCGCCCCAGCTGTCCTGCGGCACGAACACCATGCCGAACACGCCGCCCCACATCAGCACGCCGATCAACGTCAGCGTGCCGATCCACACCAGGATCAGCGACGGCCGCCAGAAGGCGCGGATGGCCGACACGACATAAAGGCCGATGAACAGCGCGATGACGATCGCCGGGCGCCATTGCTCGTCATAGGGGAAGCGGCCGAACAGGATGAACCGGTATTTCTCGCCCACCACCGCCCAGCAGGCGCCGATCCCCTTCATCTCGCGGCAGGCAGTCGGGTCCGGCGTGCCGGCCGCCGTCTGCGGCACGGTCCAGACCGCGTGCAGGATGCCCCAATCGACCAGCCCGATCGCCCAGTAGACGATCAGCCCGCCCAGCACGAGCGTCACGACGGACGACAGCACTGAATTGAACAGGTTCACCCGCGCCCAGCCGATGGGGCCCACGCCTGCGGCCAGCGGCGGCGGACGCACCGCGGCGGCGACCCCAGCCAGGCTCGGGACAGGCTCGCCAGCGGCGGCGGACAGGCGTGCGGTGGTGTCCGACATGGCCTAGCGCTCCACCAACGCGATTTTCGCGTTGTACCAGTTCATGAACAGGCTGATCGACAGGCTGATCACCAGGTACACCAGCATGATCATCGCGATCCCCTCGACCGCCTGGCCCGTCTGGTTCAGCGTCGTGTTGGTGATCGACACGACATCCTGATAGCCGATCGCAACCGCCAAGGAGCTGTTCTTCGTCAGGTTCAGATACTGGCTGGTCATCGGCGGTATGATCACCCGCATCGCCTGCGGCAGCACGATCTTCCGGAGCACCGGACCGCTCCGCAGCCCCAGCGCGCCCGCCGCCTCCCACTGGCCGCTCGGCACCGCCAGGATGCCGGACCGCACGATCTCGGCGATGTAGGCCGCCGTGTACAGCACGAGGCCCAGCGTCAGCGCGCCGTATTCCGGGCTGATGGTGCCGCCGCCGACGAAGTTGAAGCCGCGCAGCACCGGGATGTCGGGCGTGAACGGCGCGCCCAGCGCGGCCCACACCACCAGCGGCACGACGATCATCAGCCCGAGGCCAACCGGCCACACCTTCGGCCGCACGCCCGTCGCATCCTGCCGCTTGTCCGCGACCCCGGACCACAGGATGGTGCCGAGCGCGCCCAACAGCAATGCGCCGAACACCCACCAGTCTTCCGACACCCAGTCGATCAGCGGGAACTTGATGCCGCGGTTCGAGATGAACACCCCGGCGGCCGGGTGCCAGGATTGCCGCGGCGCCGGCAGGCCTTGCAGCGCCGAATACCAGAACAGAAGCTGCAACAGCAGCGGGATGTCGCGGATCACTTCCACATAGAATGCCGACAGCCGCGCGATCAGCCAGTTCTTCGACAGCCGCGCAACGCCCAGCAGCGTGCCCCACAGCGTCGCCAGCACGACGCCGATGACCGCGACCTTCAGCGTGTTCAGCACGCCGATCCAGATCGCCCGGCCGTAGGTGTTGATGGCGGGATCGTAGTCGATCAGGCTTTCGCCGATCGGGATGCCGGCGATGCGCGACATGAAGTCGAACCCGGTCGCGATCCGTCGCGCCTCCAGGTTCCGGCTGGTGTTGGACACCAGGTACCAGATGATCCCTACGACGATGCCGATGATCAGCCCCTGCCAGACCAGGTTGCGGAACCGGGGGTCGGACCAGTTGAACTGGAACGCCTTCTTGGGCGCCGCACGGACGGTCTGCAGCCGTGGATCGATGGTCGCGTCGGACATTCACTCACCCAATCAGGCGCCCGGGGCCGGGCAATCGCTCAGTCCAAGCAAGTATCGTGCAATCCTTCCCCCGGGACGCATACCTGCATTGCACACCGGGCATCTGAGGGCAACTCGCCGTAGAGATCAACGACAGACAGTGCGCCGCACAAGAAAAAGGCCGCCCCATGCCGGGGCGGCCCTATCCTTTCGCGGTCGATCAGCGGATCGGGGGCGGGTAGTGCAGGCCGCCCTTGTTCCACAGATTGTTGATTCCGCGCGGAATCCCCATCGGCGTGATCGTCCGGTCCCACACCTCGCCGTAGTTGCCGACCGATTTCAGGATGTTCACCGCCCATTTGTTATCGAGCCCGAGAGCTTTCCCCATATCGCCCTCGCCACCCAGTAGGCGGCGCATGTCGGGGTTGGTGGACTTCTCCATCTCAGACACGTTTGCCATCGTCACGCCGCTCTCCTCGGCCTGAAACAGGGCGAACAGGGTCCAGCGGACCGCGTCGAAGAACTTGTCGTCGCCCTTGCGGACCATCAGGCCCAGCGGCTCCTTGCTGATGATGTCGGGCAGCAGCAGGAAGTCGGTTGCCTTAGGCCCCTGTTCGAACCGGAACGAGGCCAGGCCCGACAGGTCCGTCGAGTAGGAGTCGCAGCGGCCGGACAGGAAGGCGTTCCGGATTTCGCTCAGGTCCTGGATCAGCACCGGGGTGAACTTCATCTTGTTCGCCCGGTAGAAATCGGCGATCGCGAGTTCCGTGCTCGTGCCTGGCTGCACGCAGATGGTGGCGCCGTCCATCTCCTTGGCGGTCTTCACGCCCGAGCTCGCCTTCACCATGAAGCCGGTGCCGTCATAGAAGTTCACGCCTGCGAACATCAGCCCGAGGTTGCCCTCGCGGCCCAGCGTCCATGTCGTGGTGCGAACCAGCAGGTCTATCTCGCCCGACTGCAGCGCCGTAAACCGGTTCTGCGTGGTTGTCGGCACGAACTTCACCTTGTTGCCGTCACCCAGCACCGCGGCCGCCACCGCGCGGCACACGTCCGCATCGATGCCCTGGGTGACGCCCTTGCTGTCGGCGAGCGAGAAACCGGCGACGCCCGTGGTCACGCCGCAGCTCAAGCCGCCTTTTGCCCGGATGTCGTCGATCGTCTTGGACCCGCTGCCCTGCGCCATCGCGGGCGTCGCCAACGCGGCCGCCCCGGCCAGCAGCGCCGCGCCGCCCAGCATAAATAGCCTGATCATCTGTATGGTCCCCCATGAAGCTGCGGGGGTTGCACCCCGCGACGGGCAGGACTGTGCTGAAAGCAGGGCGCAAGATCAATGGGCCGCCCGAAACGGCTGGCCATGCGCGATCCGGCTGTTACCCTTGTCCCATTCCCACACCCCGAGGTCCCAAGTGCAGACGCTGCTGATCAACGCCGCCATCCTGGACCCGTCCACCGCCGCGCTGACCCAGGGCCACGTCCTGATCGAGGACGGCATCATCAAGGACCTGGCCGCCCGCCCGGTCGCCGCCCCCGATCGCCTGACCATCGACCTGCGCGGCCGCACCCTGCTGCCCGGCCTCATCGACTGCCACGTCCACGTCGTCGCCCACCAGATGAACCTGGGCGCCAACTCCCAGGTGCCGGACGCGACCGCGGTGCTCAAAAGCCTGCCGATCCTGCGCGGCATGCTCGACCGCGGCTTCACCACGGTCCGCGACGTGGGCGGCGCGCCGTTCGACCTGGCGCAGGCGATCGATGACGGCCTGGCCGTCGGGCCCCGCCTGGTGGTGTGCGGCAAGGCGCTGTCCAAGACCGGCGGCCACACCGACCTCCGCCCTCGCCACGACACGCACGACCCCACGCGCTGGCAGCACAATTTCGGCGCCCTCGGCCGCGTCGCCGACGGCATCGACGAGGTCCGCCGCGCCTGCCGGCAGGAGCTGCGGCAGGGCGCCCACTTCATCAAGATCATGGCCAACGGCGGCGTCGCCAGCCCCACCGACCCGGTCGCGTGGCAGGGCTACTCCCTGGCCGAGATGCAGGCCGCCGTGGAAGAGGCGCAGGACGCCGAGACCTACGTGTCCGCGCACCTGTACACGCCCGAGGCCATCGTCCGCGCTGTCAAGGCCGGGGTGCACAGCCTGGAGCACTGCAACCGCATCGACGCCGCCGCCGCCCGCCTGGCCGCCGCAGCCGGCTGCGTCGCCGTGCCCACCCTGGTCACGTACGAGGCGCTGGCCGAGGACGGCCCCCGCTTCGGCTTCCCCCCCGGCAGCATCGCCAAGATCGAGAGCGTGCGGACCGCCGGCATGGCCAGCCTGAGCATCCTGCGCGACGCCGGGGTGACGATGGCCTATGGCACGGACCTGCTGGGGGAAACCCACGTCCGCCAAAGCGAGGAGTTCGCCATCCGCGCCCGCGTGCTGAAGTCCCAGGACGTCCTGCAAAGCGCCACCACCATCGCCGCCCGGCTGCTCCGCATGGAGGGGCTGATCGGCGTCGTCTCCCCCGGCGCCTTCGCAGACCTGGTCGTCGTCGATGGCAACCCGGCCGAGGACGTGTCGATCCTGGCGCAGCCCGACCGCACCCTTCGCATGGTGATGAAGGCCGGCGTGGTGCACCGCTCGAACCTGGGATAACGGGTTAGACGCCTAACCGTAGAACGGTGAGGTATCGACGGACAGAATTTCAACCACAGGCTTATGGGCGGCGTCGAAATGTCCCTTGAACTTGCCAAGAAGAGCCTCTGATGTTTGAAACCCATCGTCGGCATCTGACCCGTACTGGAGCAGCAGGTAGACGTTCGCGACGCCTCTAAACCTGTCACCCGGTTCGATGATCACGCCGGCTGGATCGACTTCGACAGCATCGACATGCGTGTGGGTCGATAGAACATCCAAGTCGCCCCAAGCTTGGCTCTCGGTCAGCTCGAAATTTTCCACGGCTTGAATGACTTCCTGGACGAGCGCGTCCTTGGATGGCTCATTGCTCGACAACAGGTTTTTCACGGCATGCCCCTAATAGTTGAACTGCCCGACGGCAATCCCTGTGCGATATTGCCACGCCAGGGTGTCGCAGACACCATCTAAATCGGTTTTGATCGCGGCAGCATCAACAGCAAGTTGAAAAAGCTTGCGCTCGAAGAATGCCCGATGTTGCGGCGCGATATCGTACGCGTCCGCTCCGGCGCCTTTGACCAATGATGTCCCTGTCGCTACCCGCCATGGCGTGACCGGATCTGGATGCACGGTGAACAGTCCACGTTGTGCGACAATCCGCGGCGCCACAGCGGACGGGATGAAAGCGACGACATCCTGCAAATCGAACGGCGAGTCGGTGGCTGAGACCTCGATGAGCTTGGGGGCTCGGACGGCATATATCCTCGCGGTGACCAGCCTCGGCTCGCTCGTCACTGCGAAATAGGCGGCGACGAGTGGGTTGGTTGTCCAGTCCAGCAGCCGGGTCGGCAGCCCGTGGTGTTGCGCCAGCGCCAGAAGGTCCCAGGCGCTCATTCCGGACGTATCTATGAACTGGCGTGCACGTCGGCAAAAATTCGCAAAAATCACGCGCTCGATTGCCGGGTCATAGTTCAACCCGGGACGGCCTATCTTCGGCACAAGCGCATGGTGAGTCGCGTCACCGACGCCACGGAACACCCAGTTCGACTGCTGGTGACGATCAACAAAGTCCATGAACCGCCGCCATGTCTCGCGCCGGTCCCGCGCTATCGCAATTGGACGGGATTCCTTGGCCTCCGGCATCACTTCTCCAGTCTGTCAGCGTTGCGGCGGTTATCCCCAAGCCGTCCGGAGGCCTTGCGTCCAATAGAGGCCAAGATAGCATAACGGGGCCTCAGGAGCTTCCATGTCCATCTCCACCACCGGCCCAGCCGTTGACTCTGCCCCGCTGCCGGTCGCTGTCATCACGACTACGGCCTTCCCGGTGCTGCTCGCCATCAGCTTCTCGCACCTGATGAACGACATGATCCAGTCGTTGCTGCCGGCCGTCTACCCGATCCTGAAGGCCAACTACCTGCTGGATTTCGGCCAGATCGGGCTGATCCAGCTTGCGTTCCAGATCACCGCGTCGCTGCTGCAGCCCCTGGTGGGCATGTACACCGACCGTCGCCCGATGCCGTTCTCGCTGGCCGCCGGCATGGGGGCCACGCTGTGCGGCCTGGTGCTGCTGGCCCATGCCGGCAGCTATGGCACGCTGCTGATCGCCGCCGCGATGATCGGCCTGGGCAGCAGCGTGTTCCACCCGGAGGCCTCCCGCGTCGTGCGGATCGCCTCGGGCGGCCGCTACGGCCTGGCGCAGGGCGTGTTCCAGGTTGGCGGCAATTTGGGCTCGGCGACCGGGCCGCTGCTGGCGGCGTTCATCGTGATCCCGAACGGGCAGCGCAGCGTGCAGTGGTTCGCCGTCGCTGCCCTGGCGGGGATGATGGTGCTGACCGGCGTCGGGCGCTGGTATCGGCGCCGCCTGCCGCCCCGGCACGGCGCGTCGAAGGCGCCGGGCGCCCTGCTGCCGCCGCGCAAGGTCGCCTGGACGCTGACGATCCTGGTCGTGCTGCTGTTCTCGAAGTTCTTCTACTCGGCGAGCCTGAACACCTTCTACACCTTCTACGTCATCGAGACCTTCGGCGTGTCCGTCCAGGCGTCGCAGCTTCTGCTGTTCCTGTTCCTGGGCGCGAACGCCGTGGGCGTGCTGGCCGGCGGCCCGCTGGGCGACCGCATGGGCCGCAAGAAGGTCATCTGGTTCTCGATCCTGGGCGTGCTGCCGTTCACGCTGGCGCTGCCGTTCGCGAACCTGCCCATGACGGCGCTGCTGACCGTGCTGATCGGCCTGATCATGTCGTCCGCATCGACATCGATCCTGGTCTACGCGCAGGAGATGCTGCCGGGCCGCGTCGGCCTGGTCGCCGGCGTGTATTTCGGCTTCGCCTTCGGCCTGGGCGGCATCGCGGCTGCGCTGCTGGGCGAGCTGGTGGACCATACCAGCCTCGCTTTCGTCTACCGCATCTGCGCCTTCCTGCCGGCGCTGGGCCTGTTCGCGGCGCTGCTGCCGGACGTCCGGGAGGATCGCAAGGCGGCGTAACCACGGATATCAAGCATTGACCGGTCCGCATCGTCACTGCGGGCTCTTGCGAAGCAGTCCAGGGTGGCCAGAGCGGTATCGTTTCAGGTTGCTTGGACCTGAAACGAGGTTCCGCGTTCTTAATCAACAAACTAGAGCGGTATCGTTTCAGGTTGCTTGGACCTGAAA
>JAYUCA010000188.1:0-1770 GCA_043740535.1 Rhodospirillales bacterium
TTGCCGGAATCCAGCAGCGCGCCGGTCGCGGTGCGATAGGGGAAGGCGTCGGCGGGCACGAGGTTGCGGCGGATGACGTCCAGCGGATCGAGCCCCAGCGTGCTGGCGATGCGGGCGACCAGGCGTTCGAGCGGGAAATAGATCTGGGGGCCGCCGAAGCCGCGGTTGAGCCCGGTCGGGAGCTTGTTGGTGACGACGACGCGGTTGCGGATGCGGACGTGGCGAACGGCGTAGGCGCCGGTCATGTTGCCGTGCATGCGATAGAGCGTGGCCGGCTCGGGCGCGCGCAGGTGGGCGCCGCAGTCTTCGACCTGGTCCCAGTCCAGCGCCAGGATCGTGCCGTCGATGCCGACGGCGGCCCGCAGCGTGGTGGCGCGGTTCGTGGAGGCGACGGCGCCGGCCAGGTGCTCCATCCGGTCCTCGATCCACTTCACCGGGCGGCCGACCAGGCGCGCGGCGGCGGCCATCAGGACGATGTAGGGGAATACGCCCTGCTTCACGCCGAAGCTGCCGCCGGAGTCTGGCGGGGTGCGGAGGCGCAGGCGGTTGCCGGGCACGCGGAGGGCGCGGGCGATGACGGCATGGATGCTGAACGGGCCCTGGAAGTTGGCGAGCACGTCGTACGCATCGAGGCCAGGGTCGTATTCGGCGACGACGCCATAGGTCTCGATCGGTGTGCAGGCGCTGCGGGGATAGGCGACGGCGATCTCGATGCGGTGGGCGGCGTCGGCGAAGGCGGCGTCGGGGTCGCCGTAGATGAAGCTGCGGTCGCTTGCGAGGTTGCCGGGAAAACCCTCGTGCAGCAGTGGCGCCCCCGGCTGCAAGGCGGCCAGCGGGTCGATCACGGCCGGCAGCGGCGCGTAGCGGACGTCGATCAGGTCAAGCGCGTCCTCGGCCAGATAGCGGTCGGCGGCGATGGCGATGGCGACCGGCTCGCCCACGTAGCGCACGCGATCCGCAGCGATCGGCCAGCACTCGACGGGCGCCTTGACGCCCACCACAAGGCTCGCGGTGATGGCGCGGAGGTCGGCGCCCGTGAGCACGGCGGCGACGCCCGGCAGTGCTGCGGCACGGGCGACGTCGATGGAAGTGATGACGGCGTGCGCGTGGGGGGAGCGGAGGATGGCGGCGTGCAGCGTGCCGGGCATGGCGCCGAGGTCATCGATGTAGCGGCCGCGGCCGGTGAGCAGGGCAGCGTCTTCGACTCGGGGCAGGGATTGGCCCACCCAGCTCGTTCCGATGGCGCGCGTCTCGGCCTGCGTGTCCAGTGTTGCCTCCCATCCGCACTTTCCAGGCGATGGATGAGGCTTAGGTCGGCGGCACTAGGCTGTCGTTCCCCTCGCGTCGCGGCGCTTACCCGCGCGTCTCATTTTCAACCGGCCCGCGCGACCGACCGGAAGGCGCTGGGGGCGGCGCCGGCGTGGTCACGGAAGAAACGGGTGAAGTGGGCTGGCGCGCTGAAGCCCAGGCGTTCGCCGATGGCCGCGATGCTGGCGGTCCCGGAGACGAGTTCGCTGACCGCGCCTTCGAGCCGCAGGACGTTGAGGAAGACGCGGGGAGGCACATGGGTCGCCTGCTCGAACAGGCGGAAGAAGTGGGCGCGGGACAGGCCGGCCTGGCGGGCCAGGGCGCCGATGTCGCCGACGCCGGCAGGGTCGTGGCGCATCATGGCGACCGCGCGCCGGATGCGGTGGTCGGTGTGTGTGGCGCGGGCGAGGTCGCGCAGCGAGCGGCCGATCTGCTGCCACTCGGTGAACTGCTCGATGACGG
>JAYUCA010000189.1:0-1572 GCA_043740535.1 Rhodospirillales bacterium
CGTGCCCGGAAACGGATAGGCCAGCGTGCCCAGCACCTTGCCGCCGCCGGCGTTCACCAGGCTGATGACCTCGGCCTCCAGCGTGTGGCCGAAGATGTAGTCCGCCACGATCAGGAACCAGGTCTTGCCACCCTTCGCCAGAATCGCGTTGCCCGTCGAGTGGGCATCCCCATACGTGTCCGGCGCCCAGTGCACCATGTTCGGGTTGCACCATTTGCCCGACAGGTCCGCCGACGCCGCCCCGGTGATCAGCAAGGCCCGGTCCTTCTCGATCGCCTGCGTCCGCACCGCCAGCGCCACCGCGGTGTTGTTCACGTCCGCGATCGCGTCCACCGCATCCCGGTCGAACCAGGCCCGCGCGATCGCGGCGCCCACGTCCGGCTTCTGCTGATGGTCGGCCGCGATGACCTCGACTGCGAAGCCGTGCCGGTCCGGGGCGAAATCCTCCACCGCCTGCCGCGCCGCCAACACCGAGGTCGGCCCCGAATTGTCCCGGTACTGCCCCGAAAGGTCCGTCAGCACGCCCACGCGGAGCACGGGCCCCTTCTGCGCCCGCGCACGCCTGGCGCCCAGCGCCATCGCCGCCAGGCCGCTCGTTGCAACCAGGCGCCGGCTGAGCCTCATCGTCTCCATCCTACTCCCCCTTCAGGAATCGCGGATCGTAATACCGCCCCAGCTCGAACACCTGGTCCGTCCCCGGCGCCATGCCCACCTCGCGGTCGATCACCAGGATGTTCTCCAGGCTGGCGGCCGGCACCTCCATCGTCGGGCTAATGGACCGCTGCTGCAGGATCAGGAACTCGTACGCGTCGGCGCATACGGCTGCATCGGTCTTCGTGTAGTCCGCCAGGATCTGGATGGCTTCGGTCTTGTGCGCCGGGTCGTGGATCCAGGCGGCGCCGGCGCGCATGGCGTGCACCAGCTTGCTCGCCAGCTCGGGGTTCTTGCCGGCCCATACCGTGTTGACGATCAGCGGCGTCAGCAGATAGGGCGACCGGAACACGTCCAGGATCTTCATCCCCTGCTGCACCGCCATCGCGTCGAACGGCGCCGTCATCAGCGCGCCCTTCACCTGGCCGTTGCCAAGTGCCACCAGCCGGTCCGACGACGCCGTGATCGAGATCATCAGCGCCCCCCTGGGGTCCACCCCGGCCCGCTTCAGCTCGTAGCGCAGCAGGTTCGCGGTCCCGCCCTCCACCGCCCCGGCGCTCACCCGCTGCCCGGCAAGCTGCTCGATCGACGTCACGCCGGCGCCCCCCACCAGCCGCAGGGACACATGATCCTGGATCGCGCCCGCGATGATGATCGGCGCGCCCAGGTCGATCGCCCGCATCGCCAGGTCCCCCAGCGACACCCCGGCCTGCACGCTGCCCGACGACACCGCCTGCAACAAGGACGGGCTGCTGGCCGTCCGCAGCTCCTCGATGCGGATATGCCGCTCCGCGTAGAACCCCTTGGCCACCGCGACCGCATGCGTCCACAGCAAGGCGTTCGGCGCGAGCATCGCCACCTTGATCGGCGCCACCGGCTGCGCCCAGGCGCCCGGCGCCAACACCATCAGCCAGACCAGCA
>JAYUCA010000190.1:0-1817 GCA_043740535.1 Rhodospirillales bacterium
CTGATGACGCTGTACGCCTTGCCCCCCGGGATGGCCGGCGCTCAGTCAGACCTGATCGCCCGCGCGCTGGGGCCGGCCGAGGCGGGCTGGTGCGGCGCCGGCTGCGACGCGATGCTGGCCACGACATTGGCCAAGGCGGCAGCGGGGTATGACCCGGAGGGACGCTGGGGCGATGTGCACCAGGCGGAGTTCCCGCATCCGCTGCTGGGCCGGCTGCCGCTGATCGGGCGGCTGTTCACCTGGCATATCGAGCAACCCGGCGACGACACGACGATCTACCGCGGCAGCCCCCGCGGCCCCGGCTGGACCTCGGTGCACGGCCCGTCGTATCGCGGCGTCTACGACCTGGCCGACCTCGACCGCAGCGTGTTCGCGCTGGCGCCGGGCCAGTCCGGCCACTTCCTGCGGCACGAGGCCGCCAGCCTGCTGCCGGGCTGGCGCAGCGGGACGACGCTGAAGCTCGGGCCGGACGCGAAATCCGTCGACACGATCGACCTGCATCCATGAAAGGGCCGGCATGATGGAAACGGGGCTGACCGAGGGGGTGCTGTGGCGCCGGTTCTGGGCCTGGGTGATCGATCTGGCCTTCATCGCAGTGCTGGCGACGGCGCTCTGGCTGGCGATGTTCATGCTCGGCGTGCTGACGCTGGGGCTGGGGTTCGGGTTGATGGTGCTGCTGCCGGCGGTGCCGCTGGTCTATCACACGCTGTTCCTGGCCGGGCCGGGCTGCGCCACGCCGGGCCAGTCGCTGCTGGGCCTGGTCGTGCGGCGGGACGCCGACATGGGGCCGCCGGACCTGGTGCAGGCGATCGTCTTCACAGGCGGATTGTGGCTCACGCTGTCGGTCGGGGTGTGGCCGCTGGCCATCGCGCTGTTCACCGATCGCCGCCGCGCGCTGCATGACATCGTGTCTGGACTTGTCGTGATACGCAGGCAGGCGTTGACCCTGCATCCCGGTTTGGCGAACATGCGGACCAGATGAGCTACAAGCCCCCCCGCCGGCCGCAATTCTTCTACACGACAGCCCCGCTGCCGTGCCCGTACGTGGCCGGCCGCACGGAACGCAAGGTGGTCACCGAGATCACCGGCCCCGAGGCGGAGAGCCTGCACGACCGCCTGTCGCGCGCCGGGTTCCGCCGCAGCCACAACATCGCCTACGCCCCGGTCTGCCCGGCCTGCCAGTCCTGCGTGCCGATCCGCATCCCGGTCGCCAGCTTCATGCCCGACCGCGGGTTGCGCCGCATCATGCGGGCCAACGAGTCGGTGGAAGGCTACGACGTGCCGCCACGGGCGACGGCCGAGCAGTTCCAGCTGTTCCAGCGCTACCAGCAGCTTCGGCATAGCGACGGCGACATGGCGACTATGAGCTTCTACGACTTCCGCGCGATGGTCGAAGACACCCCGATCGACACCATCATCACCGAGTTCCGCATGGACGGCCGCCTGGTGGGCGGCTGCCTGACGGACCGTCTGGGCGACGGACTGTCGGCGGTCTACAGCTTCTATGCGCCGGACCTGGACCGCCAGTCGCTCGGCACCTACGCGATCCTGTGGCTGATCGAACGGGCGCGCCAGGAAGGCCTGCCGTATGTCTATCTGGGCTACTGGGTGCCGGAAAGCCGCAAGATGGCCTACAAGGCCCGCTTCCGGCCCTGCGAAATCCTGGTCGGCGGCGCCTGGCGCATGCTGACCGACACCGAGACGCAGGACGGCGCCTGCGCCCCGCAGGTGCTGGTGAAGGAAACCGCGGGCTGAACGGCCCGGTTTCTCTCTGTCTGCCTGCTGGGGGCCTTGCCCCCCGGGTGTCCCAAGAACCG
>JAYUCA010000191.1:0-13136 GCA_043740535.1 Rhodospirillales bacterium
CTTGTGCGCAGGGCGGGCTGCGATATCGCCGAGCGGCTTGCCGACGCGGATGGTGAGTTTCCCCGCCTCGATCACGCGCACGCCGGCGGCGTCCGTCAGGTCGTTGGTCGCTTTGCCGGATGGCAGGTGGTCGGCGGTGTCGGTCAACGCCGCCGTGGGCTGGTCCACGGGCAGTTTCAGCCACCAGTCGCCCGGTTCCGCGTCCATCCGCGCGGCCGGTCCCCACAGCGCGCCGAGGTCGACCGGGTCCTGCGCCAGGCCGTTGCCGTAGCTCAGCATCACCCGCATGCCGGGGTAGCGCGGGACGGCGAGGCCGCACCCGCCCCAAGCGAAGGGGGTCAGCGTGGCGACGCCGCGCCGCTCGATCGGTTGCGCGCGCGCGACCGGCAGGCGGCGGCTCGGGTTGGCCTGGCCGGTGCTGCCGCCGGTGCCTTCCCAGACCGTCACGGTCTGCGCAGGAGGTTCGGGGGGGCTGTCCGCCTTGCTGACGGCCGAGCGCACTTCCGCCACCTCGGGCAGCCGGATGCGGCCCAGCGCCGCGCGGGCGAGGTCGCGCACTTGGCGTCCAACCGCGACTGCGGCGTCGCCGCCGGCTGACGTGCGGGCGGGCACGGGTCCGTCTTCGGTGACCTGGAACGGCGCCCAGGGCGGGCTCGCCGGGGCCACGTCGTCGATCTTGTTCCCGGCGACGCTGGTGGTGAACCCGGCGGTGCGCGACATGCGGTGGCTGACGTCGGTCACCAGCACGCGGGTGTCCGGGTCTTCGGGGATGGTGCCCAGGATCGATCCGGCGAGCGCGCCGAGCAGCGCCATCGCCGCACTCGGCAACGTGCTGGTCACGTCCTCGGCCGGGGATTTGAAGCGCACGACGTCGCCGGGCTTGATGTCCGGGCGGCCGCGGCAGAGCAGCGTCCAGCGCACCGGGGCGGTGTCACCGGCCTCGCCCTCACGCGTCGCGTTCGCAAGGCCCGTGCCCGCGTCCAGCACTTTCGGATCGCTCCCTGCCGGGAAGGGGATCGGGCGCCTGCCGACATGAACGGCGCCATCGCGCAGCAGTACAACGGAAGGCGCGTCGGAACGCAGCGCCGGGACGTTGGGGTTCGCCTGGCTCCCGGCCACGATGCGGGCGGCGATGGCGGCCATTGCGCCCGCACAGGTCTGGTTCGCGGTGGCGCTGTCGGTGATCTCGTCCTCGTCTGCCAGCGCCTGACCCAGCAGGGTTGCGGCGTCCGGCTCGGGCGTGAGCGTTACGGAAGCGGCGGTGCCGAGGGCTGCCAGGGCTGCCGCCATCGTCTTGTAGCAGGCGCGGGGGGCGGCGGTGCGGGTGAGGCGCTGGAAAACGTTGTCGCGACCGTCGAGCACCGTCTCGTACGCGCGGGCGCCGGGGCGGCGCTTCATTGTGAAGGCGAAGCGTGTCACCAGCGCCGGGGCGAGGTCGGCCGCGGACGGGCCGCCGCCGAGCCCGGCGAGACCGGTGGTGCCGGCGGCGTAGCTGAGGAAACTCGCGTTGACGTCCTGCCAGAACAGGAACAGGTCGGCCGCCTTCATCCCGCGGATCTTGCCGTAATGCGCGTCCGTCAAAGCCTCGATTACGATCTGGACGCGACCGCCGCTAAAGCCGCTGGGCAGCACCGCCTCGATCGATGCGTTGTAGTCGTTGGAGGTGAGCAGGAGCGACGACTTGTCCGAGGCCGCACCGTCGGCCAGGAAGCCAAGGGCCCATCCGTAAAGATTGCCGACCTTGGCGCCGCGCGTCTGGCCTGGAAGCGAGAGGTTCATCGCAGGGTCTCCATGATACGTAGCAGACGAACCTGGCGCAGGCGCTCGTAGCGGATGTCGATCCGGTGGCCCGTGCGGCTCTCGGTCTTCTCGGCGGCTGGCAGCAGACGGATGACGAAATCGCTCGGCGGCAGCGGGCCGAAGGCGTTGGTGCCGCGGTCGGCGACGGAGACGGCGAGGCTCAGGGATGAGCCGTAATCGCCGGGACCGCGCAGGTCGCCTGCGCGCAGCGACCAGCCGAGCACGCAGACCGTCAGCGGGACGCTGCCCCCGTCCGCCACAATTTCGAGCACCGGGCCGAGCACCAGCGGCACGACCGCGACGGTGACGTTGTCGCGTTGGAACCGCAGCCGCGGCGCGCCGTTCGTCACTGGGGTGCCAGGCGGGAGGTCGAGCCACGCGCGCGCGCTCCCGGTTGGCAGCGTCAGCAGCGCGCGCCAGCGTGGCGCGATGGCGACCACGTGCGGCAGGCCGCCCCGGATCGCGCTGTCGATGTGCGTGAAGCCCGCGGGCGCCGCTTGCGCCACGTCCGGCGTGAGGGCGGCAATGACGGGCAGGTCGGTGTTCATGCGGTGGCATCCATCAGTGCGCCCAGCCCCACGGACGCGATGTCCAGGAGCTTGCCCAGGGCCGAAGGCTTCGGCACGTGTTCGAGCGTGATGCTAACGGCGATGGTCTGACGCCGCACGGCATTGGCGGAGAAGCTGAGTTGTTTCACCTGCATGTCGGTGCGGATCGTCATCGCGGTGACCACGATCAGCCCGCCGACCCCGCCGCCGGTAATGGCAGCAGCCGCACTGCCGCGCTGGCCCGCTTCGGCCTGGTTCTCCAGCAGCAATTTGAGCGCATATCGCGTCGGCCCCACCAGCACCCCGGACAGGCGCACGGTGTCGTCGTGCACGGGGGCGATCGCGCGCGCGCCGGCCGAGCCGAGCGGCGGCAGGTGATACGTCTCCTCCAGCGCGATTTCGGTCACCGCGAACAGCGGGATCAGCAACAGGCCGCCATCCCACAGCACGGCGGACGGGACGGCGATGTTCTGGAACGAGAGCGAGCCGGTCATGGCGTCCTGCCGAAGTTGATGCGCGGCGGCGTGAAGGTGCTGCCATCGGGCCGCGTCACCGGCACGAATTGCGGCAGCACCTCGATCCCTAGGCCTTTCAGCCTGTTGGTCATGCCGGTCACGTCGCCCATGGCGCTGGTCACCTTTAGCTTGACGCGATTGGCGTCGAGGATCGCGCGCACCGCCGTCTGGTTCGCAGGCACGACGTAGTCTTTCGGTCCCCACCCCTGGGTCAGCGTCGTGAGCTGGTCGCCGCAGCGGCGGATGCGCGCCGCCGCTTCGACCGCGCGCACGTCCGGGACGTGGCCGTCAGTCGCGATCCGTGCCAGTGCCGCATCCATGTCGGCGGCGTCTGCGAGCATGTTGGGCGCCAGCGTTTCTTCGAACGCGCTGACGCCGGACAGGTTGATGCCGGTCTGGCCCGCAGCCGCGTCCGTGGGCGAGACACGGTGGCTTTTGTCGTCCACGTACCAGATCTCACCGTCATCCCGCAGGCCGACGATGTCTGAGCCGCCCTCGCGCGGGTTGACGCGCCGCAGGTTCGGCTGCGCGGGATCGTAGGTCGCGGGGTCTTTCAGCAGAGCTAGCTTGTGCTGGTTAGCGACGTCGTGCGCCGCCTGCCACTCGGCGAGTGCCGGGCGCCTGCCGCTGCGCATCTCGCCGTAGACGTAATCGCGGAACTTTCCGTTACGACCCTTGCTTACCCAGGCGTCCCACAGCGATTGCAGATCCGCCGGCGACTGCTCCGCGAGCGGGCCGAGCAGCGTGTTGTCGCCGCCGATCTCGGCGCGCAGTTCGGGTGGCAGGTCCGCCACGCGCTCCGCACGCACGCGTGCTGCGGGCGTGTCCGGGCCGTGCAGCGCGCGACCGCGGGCCTGGCCCAACTCCTCGACGGCGCCGCGCAGTTCCTCGAATTTGTCCGGCGGGAAGTTGGGCCCGAGCACGTCGCGCAGGTCGCGCAGCGCCGCCTGCTGCGCGCTCTGCGTGTCGGCGAGCACGGCCAATGCAAGCTTGTCGCCGTGCTGCTCCATGATGCTGTGAAACAGCTTGGCGCGCGCCGGGCGTTGGGTCTCCATGGCGCTCATCGCGTCGCGCAGCATGCCGCGCGGACTTGCGCCGGCGACGCCTTGCAACTTATCGTCCGTGGGCGCGAACGGCCGCGCCGCGGCGGTCGGTTCGGCGGTAGGGCCCATGGCGCCGGTGATCGCCTCGATGTTGGAGTCGTGTGGATGGGTTTCCGCGAACCGGCGCGCCGATTGCAGCCCCTCCATCTCGCGCTGCAGATCATCGAAGAGGTGCGATAGCGATGCGTGGTCCAAATCCGCCGGCAGCGCGCCGTCCGACAGGACTTGGTCCACGGCGCCGGCGATCCGGCCACGGATGCTGTCGATGCGGCGGATGCGCCGCCCCATCTCGCCGAGGAACGCGTCGCCGAGGTCTTCGACGGCGTGCGTCAGCAGCCCAACGATCAGCCGCCCCGCGCGCGCAGGCTCGATGTGCAGGTCGTCCACCAGCCGGGCGCGCAGGCGCGTCAGTTGCGGGTGCGTCTCCGCGAGTGCTCGCAGGCCGCCTGGCGGGAGATGCGTGGACACGCCCATCAGGGTGCCGCCCCGGTTTCGCCCGGCAGCGCGCGGCCGGCGCGCTGGGCGGCGGCGCGTTCGATCTCGTCGATCAGCCGTTCGGCGCCCGCGCGGCCGCCGACGCTGTTGCGCAACGCGAGTTCGCGCTCCACGACGGCAATCATCGGGCCGATGACCTCAGGGATGACGACCTGTTCCATGAGCAGGTTGACGGCTAATTCCTGGATCAGCGCGGGGAGCAGCTCGCGCGCCAGTTGCTCCGTCACCTGGCGGCTGATCTGCCGCGCGACGGAGCGGGCGGCGAGCCGCAGGCCGACCGCGACACCGCTGCGCGCGGCCCCGCGCAGGCCGAGCGACGCCGCCTTGAGTGCGGTGCCCGCCTCCGGCAACAGCGAGAGCGCCAGCCCGACATAGGCGATGTAGAGTTCGAGCTCGATCTCGGCGCGGTTGAGCACCAGTTCGGGGTCGATCAGCGCGCGATATAGATCCTTTCGGGCCTGCGCCTTGTCGACCTCATGTCCCGCGACCGCGACGCCCGCGACGAAGGCCGCCGGCGCGCACACGACGGCGAGCAGCACAAGGCCGGTGAAGACGAAGAAGTGCGTGAGGCCCTGCTTGCCCAGCTCCACGCTGAAGACGTGGTCCACGCCCTCCGCGTATGCGTCGTCGCCGCGGAAGAACGGGTAGAGCTGCTCGTGCGCGAGCAGGTGCACGCCGCCCAGCACGTAAGGCAATCCTGGCACCGGTGCGCCCGGGCCGGTATTCTCCTGGATGCGGCCAACCTGAAGGCCGTAGAGCGGGTCCGCGCCCGCCTCCTGGCGCTTCTCGGCGTTCAGCCGGGCCATTTCGGCGAGCAGGTCCGCGAGCATCGTCTCGGCGCTATCCGGATCGCGGCGGAACCGCTCCACCGTGCCGGGGACGTCGGAGAGTTGCTGGACCAGCGGATCGATGCTTTCGGCCTGCCCACGCTGCTCGACCACGGCGCGCTCCAGTGCCTCGCGCGACCACAGGAAGCCGTGCGCGTCGCGGATTTTGGCGACCCCGTTTTCGGTGACGATCTCCTGCGCGGCGCCGGGCAAATGGGAGAAGCCTTCGGTCGCGACGCAGGCATCCGCCATCGCGTGCGCGGCCGCCGCCCATGGCGCGATCGTGGCGACCGCGCCCATGAGCGCAGTGCCGCCGACGCCGCTGCCGAACGGCGCTTGGACGGTCTGCGCGACCTCGTAGGCGCGGAGCCGGTCGCGCAGGTTCGTGAGCGTGCCGATATCGGATAGGCGGCGGACCAGCACGTCGCGGAACAGCGGCGCGTAGACGTGCAGGTTGCGCTGGCGGGCGGCGATCTGCTGCGCGGAGGTCTCCAGCAATTGAAGCATGATGATCTGGCAAGCCTGCGCGAAGATTTCGCCGACGCCTTCCTTCATCGCCGGCGACACCGCCTCGTCGAAGCGCCGCACCCAACCGACGTGATTGGTCGCGTACTCGTCGCCAAGCTGCGTCCGGCCGTCCCCATGCATGTAGCATTGGCGGACCGCGCGGCGCAGCTCCGCGATCCTCGCCGCCGCCTGCGACAGCCGGCGCAGCAGCTGGATGCCGCGGGAGGCGACGGGGCGGAAGCTTGCATGCCCCATGTTGCCCCCGGACGCCCCGGCGCCGCGGCTGCCGGGCGGCAAGGTGAGCTCGCCCGCGGTGGAATTGTCCGCGAACGCGCCCACCACTTCCGCGAGCGAGGCCAGCACTGTCGCTGCACCGACGCAGAACGTGGCCGGATAGTCGCACGGAACCATGTCGAGCCGCTCGGCGATTTCAGCCACCAGGTGGCGCAGATACGCCGCGTCCGAGGGCAGCTTTTCCAGCGCGGGCTCCGCGTCCAGGAACGGCGCGCAGACCATGGCCGAGCCACCGCCGAGCGAGGGGAAGACCGGACGGATCGTGCCGTCGCCGGCGCCCTCGCCGTCCGTGCCGAACTTGCTGCCGCCCCCGCGTGCGCCGCCACCGGCATCGGCGCGTGGCTTACGCTTGGACGGATCGAACGCGCCCTCCACGCCGGTGCCGATCGCCATGCGGCCGGGCATCTGCGTCTCGATGACCGAGGGCAGGATCACCGCGGGCGTCGTACCGTCCCAGCCGATCAGGGCCGCGATGCCAATGGGCAGCACGATGTTGAAGTGGATGTCGCCCCAATTAATGCGCAGCATGAAGGCGCCGGCGCCCGCGGCGCGCGCCAAGTCCGCGACGGCGGCTTCGGTCTCTTGCTCGATCAGGGCCCCGAACTCGTCGGGGGTGAGGAGATGCTTGTCCTGCTCCTCCGACGCGTCGAACAGGTCGTGCAGTTCGGTGCGGATGGTGGCCGCGAACAGGTCGTGCATCAGGTCCATGCGTTGGGCCTGGTCGCTCGGCAGCGCGACCTCGGTCGCGGTGGCGGCGGTGAGCGGGGGGACCAGTTCCTCGTCGGCGTAGGCAACGCCCCGCCCCTTACGGTGCGGGCGGCGTCGCTTCTGCTTGCCGAAGGGTTGGCGGAACGTACGGCTGCCGGTGAAATCATCGCCCGACAGAATCAGCGTCCAGCCATCGGCACTGCGGATGATCGTGCCATACACGGGACCAAGCGTGACGCCCTGAGCGCTCGCTTCCGCCTGGATCCGCTGGCGGACATAGGCCAGGTCGAAATCCTCGAAGACCGTCGCGATCTCCCAGGCGCGGACGAACGGCACCTGTGGATCGTCGGTGCGGGCGCTGCCCGGGCGGCGCACCGTGATCACGTCCATGCCGCCCTCGTAGCTGTCCACGGCATAGCGTCCGAACGACCGTTCGCGCGCAGGATCATACGACTCGGCCGCACGGCCCGCGAGCGGCGTCTGGAGCCGCGCCGCTGCATCGAGCCCGGCTACCTGCGTCGCGGTCTCGATCAGGGTAGCGAACCGACGCTCGGTCGCGCGCCGGGTTGCCGCCGCGACCGCCGGAAGGGCCGCGCCGGACCACGTGATCTCCGGTGCGCCGCAATGGACGGCGAGATAATCGCCAGTCTTTTCCAGCACCTCGGTATGGCTGCGGGCGAGCGCCCGGCCCAGCGCGCGGGACACAGCGGCATCGACGGCGCCGGGATGGTCGGCCAGCGCCGCCGCACTGACCCGCATCCGGATCGGGACATGAACGGCGACCGGCATGTCAGCCTTCCTCGCTTTGCAGGCCGCTGAGCAGGCGCTCCAGCGTACGCTCGGCGATCAGGTCGTGATCGGCCCCCGCGCCGAAGCTCACCACCTCAATCTCCACCGGGAAATGGTAGTGGATTGTCGTGCGGTCCGAGACGATGACGGCCTCTGCCTGGGCCTCGCTGCCCGCGGCCGGAAGCACCAGCTCGCCCGCGTGCACCAGCGCGATGCCGGTGCGCCGGACGCGCGCCGCCGGAGCACCGCCACCGCCGCGCGCGCCGCTCACGGCACCGCTAACGCGGTGCCGCCGTTCGGTGTCACCGTGCTGGCCAGGCTGAAGCCGGTGAACGTGGCGCTGGGCGCGCCGGACACGGTCGCCGAGCCCGGCTGGGCTGCGGTGATGATGCAGTCCGTCAGCACGATGCTGCTGAACGACCAGTCGTTGCCGGTCTGCTGCTGCAGCAGCACGTTGAAGCGCGTGCCGGTCAGCGCGAGTTTGGTGAGGCGCCCGACGGAGCCGCCGATCGCGCGCACCGTCATGTTGAAGGTGATGGTCTTGGGCGTGAAGATCACGCCGATATGCGTCTTTTCCACCGAGTGCAGCGTCTCCGCGCCGATAGCGAAACTGGGCGTGAACTGGTCGATCGGCGTGATGTCGGGCGGCGTCGCGCCGTCGGTGGTGACCTGGACGACCAGGCGGGTGTTCCAATCGGGCATATGGTTTCTCCTTGCCGGTCGTCGCTCAGGTGAACGTCATGCGCAGCTTGACGCCGAGCTGGTGTATTTGCGGGCCGTAGACGACGGTGATCGTCATATCGACGGCACGCCCCGCCCGTGCGGTGGTGATTTCGTTGACGTCGGCAGGCGTGCGCGCGCTTTCCGGTATAGCCAGGCGGTCCAGCAGCGGGATCACCACCGAGAAATCGTCGATCATCGCGCGGCGCTTCAGCGGGCCCAGGATGCCATCCGCCATGGCTTTGACCAGCGTCAGCCCCGGCCGGGTAATGCGCGCGTCGCCGATCGTCCCGATCAGGCCCGCGCGCAGCCGGAACTCGATGTCGTCCAGCACGCGGACGATGTCGACGTAGGGGCGCTGCGCGTCGCCGGTGAACAGCGCGCCCTCGGCGAGGTATTCGCCCTCGCCCGGAATCAGTTCCGGATGGATGATCGGGATAATGCCCTCGGCGGACAGCGCCTTGATCTCGGTGGGCGAGAAGCGGAGCTCGTTCGGGATCGCCGTGCCGCGGACCTGTTTCAGCACCGGCGAGATTTCTGGCGCAAAGCCAGCGATGGCGGCCATCGCGGCGGTCGCGAAATCGGGTGCGAGCGCATCCGACGCCGCGCGGCCGGCAACGACGATCATCCGGCTCACGTCGCTGCGCAGCACCTTGCCCGCGCCCGTGAGCGACGTGATCGTGTCTGCGGACCATGTCTGGCTGCGGGCTCGGGTCGGATCGGCCATGGCGACGCCGATGCGCTTGGCGCCGTCGGCCGACGCACTCTCCACGTGCGCCTTGAGTGCCATCAGCGGGTCGATCGCGAATTCATGCGCGAGGCTCACGAAGGTCACGTCGTCCGCCGCCTCCAACGCGACCAGTGCCGACGCGTAGTCGACGCCGTCCACCCGCACGCCGTAGATCTTCGAGGGGCGTGGGTCCTGTTGCATCGCCAGCAGCAACGACCCGGACAGTGCGGTCGGGATCGGCGCACCGGCGGGCGTTCGGGCTGCGAACAAATCTGTCGCATCGGCGGCCGAGCCGACCACGCGGGGTGCGTTGATCGGCGCCGCGCCGCCGGGGGCGCCGACGGGCGTTCGCCCGACCACCGCGACCACGCCCGGGCTGCGGCTTGCGACCGGAGCCGGGGGTGGGACGATGTCGACCCTGATGAACGGGTAGGCGACGGCGGTCAGCAGGGCCATACGCGGTCTCCTTCTGGGGTTGCGGCGGGCATCAGGCGGGGGCCAGGGCGATGCCCTGGCCTGCGAGCAGGTCGGCGGCCGCCGCGCGCCGGGTGGGGCGGTCGGCGCCGGGCCAGCCGGGATCGTCGAGCAGTGTCGCCGGGATAGTCCACAGCACCAGGATCGGGGTGCGGCGGCGGATGGCGGCTGCGGCTGGCTGCACCGACGGGTCGTCGGCCAGGGCCGCGCGGATGGAGCGGCTTTCGGCAAGCAGCGCGGATATTTGCAGCGGCGCGTCACGCGCGAGCACCGCGACCGTGACTGGCAGGGAGACGGGCACTGGCGGTACGGCGGCAGCGGCCGAGAAGCTGATGTGGAATGCGCCCAGCTCGGCGTTGCCACGCGCGGCCAGCAGCGATGCCGCGTCAGGGACGCCCGCTGCTGCGAACATCCGCCCGAGCGTCGCGTCGTCGATCGCGTCCGGCTCGACTGCATTGAGCCGCAGGCGCGCGAGCAGCCGCCGGCGTCGCTCCGCCTCCAGCGATGCCGGAGAGGCGGGCAGGGCGCCGAGATCGGCGATGATGGCGCGGTCGATGGCCAGCGATGCGAAGCCGCCGGCGGTCGCCGTGATGAGATCGTCCTGCGGCACCTGCCGGGCGATCAGCACGCCTCGCCACAGCGCGTCGACGCGCAGCGGCTGCGAGGGCGAAAAACCGTCGATGCGCAGCCGCAGGTCCGCGGGCGTGGCGCCTGGGATGGCGGTGTATGAGCCCTGCACCAGCGCCGGGCGGGCGAGTTCGAGGCCGAGGTCGAGCGTGTCGACGGTGAGTGCGTAGGGTTCCTGGACGGGAAATGCGGTGACGTCGAACGCGGCCTGGACCATTTGGGCGAGGCAATCCTGGTCCAGCAGGCCGGCGCGTCCGGCAGCAGTCGCGCATTTCAATATGGCCACGTCTACGAAGTTCAAGGCGGCTCTACCTCTATCTACGGGCAACACGCTATCGCATGGCTCTGGGAGTTACCACGGAATAATTGCGAGGGCATGGCGATTTGTGGAGTTTCGGGCTGATGCGAAAAATCTGACTAAATGAAGCGACCGTCGAAGCTGCCCCGAGTTGAGGAGAAACCTTCACCGACGGTGGCGGATGGCGACGCGATCCTGCAGGTCAAAGTCTGGCTGGCCGGGATCAGCCCGATGATTTGGCGCCGTGTTCTCGTGCCGGCAACGTTCACGCTCCGCGAACTCCATGGCGTGATCCAAATCGCCATGGGCTGGGAGGGCATCCACCTCTATGATTTCCATCTCCGTGCGGCGCGCTATGGCTCGTGGGAAGTGGCCGCATCGTCGCCGGACGTCACGCTGGCGGCGCTGCGATTCCGCAAGGGTCAGCGGTTCGTCTACGAGTACGATTTGAACATTCCCTGGTGCCATGAGGTTCGCATCGAGGATCGGTTGGAGCCGGAGGCTCGCAAGACCTATCCCGTCTGCACTGGGGGGCGACGGCGCCTGCCCGCCCGAGGATTGTGGCGGTCCGGAGAGCTTCATGGATCGCCGCGACGACTGTTATTCATTCGATGCTCTTGAGGATATGGACACCATGGTTGAGGTTCTCCGGCAAGTCGCGCTGAAGGACGGGTCGGAGATGCTCAAGCTCGACCAGGAGACCCGCTGGCGGTTGGAAGATGCTTTGGCGCGGGGCAAGGCTCGCGAGGAAGCCCAGGGACGGCCGTTTTCGCGGCGGGATGTCAACGCCAGTCTTCGCGATGGCGAGCATCTCAACCTCATGCACCAGCAATGGTGACGCGCTCCACCCGCCGCAGTGCGAGCAAGTGGGCGGCGACCAGTGCTGCTTCGTCCCCTTACTTCTGGCGGATGCCGGCGACCAGTGCGTGCGCCGCGGGATCGGTCAACTGGTCGAAGCGGCGCTGTAGGGTATCGGCCGTTGTCTCGGCATAGAGGCGGGTTGTGGTGATACTCTCGTGTCCAAAGAAGCGTTGGGGGGTCCGGTAGCAGCGGAACCGAAAGTGCATTTCACACGGATTTTGCTCCACAAGGGTCTACACCCTGAGGGCGGTGTCGTTCCAGAAGTCCGAACCGACCCTAATGGGACGGACAAAGCATCCCATGCGGGGATGCCACAAGGGTCTACCTCAACGGGGCTATGGCTGCTTAGGGTGGAGACCTGACATTTCTGCTTGTGCTATGCAGGGGCGATCACGCCCACTGAGCGCACCACGTGTCCCATCCACCTCGCCCTGCTGAACCCATTCCAGCCCTTCTGCCGCGTGGCAGCGGGCATCAGTTTGTGCTCTACGGGGACAGTTGTTCCGGGGTGCCCGGTGCGCTGCATGAGCACACCTTCGCCACCGTGAACGCCGTGATCCAGCGGTTGGAACCGCCTCCCGAGTTCATCGTATTCCCGGGCGACGAGGTGAGCGGCCTCACCGCCGACCCAACCGAGCTGCGGGCGCAATGGCGGCACTGGCTAGATCACGAGATGGCCTGGCTCGACCAAGCGACGATCCCACTATGGAATAGCACCGGCAATCACACGACCTACGACGCAATGAGCGAGGGCGTGTTCGCGGCCATGCTCCCGCATTTACCCCGGAACGGCCCCCCCGGTCAGGACGGGCTGTCCTACTGGGTCCGCCGCGGCGATTTGTTGCTGGTTTTCGTGCATACGCTCTGGACGGGCCTGGGCGGGGAAGGACACGTCGAGACGGACTGGCTGGAAACAACCTTGCGGGCGCACGGCGAAGCCCAGCACAAGATTGTCGTCGGTCACCATCCGGTGCATCCGGTGAACGGCTTCTCCGGGCCTTACCAGCGCGAGATCGGACCTGAGCACGCGGAGCGGTTCTGGCGCGTGTTGATGACCGCTGGCGTGCAGGTCTACATGTGCAGTCATATCCTGGCCTTTGACGTTCAAGTCCACGGCGGCGTGCTCCAACTCTGCACGGCAGGTGCTGGAACCGCCCACCGCATGCCGGAGGGGATCGAGTACCTTCATTGCTTACAAGTGGCGCTTGATGCGGAGGGGCTACGCTGGCAAGTCCTCGACACAGCCGGACGCATGCGCGAGCGGTTGTCCTGGCCGCCCACCCTGCCGCCGGTGCAGGCATGGCAGGCGCTGACGCAGGGCTTGCAGGGCGCTCCATGGGTTTGTGAACCCAGCGATGACCGCCTCGTCGCCCTCCGGTTCCAGGGAACAGCGCCCGCACCCGGCACGGCGGCCATTCAGACCCTGTTCTGCACCGCTCGCCAAGGCGGAATGCCGATTCTGTGGGTGGGACTTCGCGGCCGTGACCAAGTTCTGACTGTTATCCTCGGCCAGCAGCCCGGCCACAGCCCGCATCTCTGGTGGGGGAGGGGTCCAGTGCTAGGCAACGTCTTCGACATCCAGCTCCTGATCCATACCGGCATGGGTCCGGGCGGGATCATGGTTCGGATGGCCGAACACGAACCGTGGTCATCCCTGAAGGCCGCGTCACCCTGGGGTGCAGAGCGCCTGGCTTGGCCGGAACGCTGGTCCGTCGGGCAGGGTATGGACGGTGACGGCGACACGCCTTTCCTGAGCGAGGACTTGGCAGTCACCTTCACGACGCACGACTAGCTGCTAGGTCCGCCAAGCGTCAGGAAGCGGCGGCTGGAATGCATTTTC
>JAYUCA010000192.1:0-24611 GCA_043740535.1 Rhodospirillales bacterium
GACCGATTACCTCGCCGGCTTGAACCCCGAGCAGCGTGAGGCCGTGGAAGCGGTCGACGGCCCGGTGCTCGTGCTGGCCGGCGCCGGCACCGGCAAGACGCGGGTGCTGACCACGCGCTTCGCGCATATATTGCTGACCGGGCGGGCGGCGCCCGGCCAGGTGCTGGCCGTGACGTTCACCAACAAGGCGGCCCGCGAGATGCGGGATCGGGTCGGCGCTCTGCTCGGCCGGCCGGCCGAGGGGCTGTGGCTGGGCACGTTCCACGCGCTGTGCGCCCGGATGCTGCGGCGGCATGCCGATCTGGTGGGCCTCACCAGCGGCTTCACCATCCTGGACACGGACGACCAGTTGCGCCTGCTGAAGCAGGTCATGGAGGCGGCGCGGATCGACCCGAAGCGCTGGACCCCGCAGGCGCTGATGGGGATGATCCAGCGCTGGAAGGACCGCGGCGTGACGCCCGACCGCGTGCCCGCCAGCGAGGAGACGGACTTCGCCAATGGCCATGCGAAGGCGCTCTATGCCGCCTACCAGGACCGGCTGCGCACGCTCAACACCGCCGACTTCGGTGACCTGCTGCTGCACATGACCGAGATACTGCGCACGCGGGCGGACATCCTGGCCGAGTATGGGCGTCGGTTCCGGTATATCCTCGTCGACGAGTACCAGGACACGAACGTGGTGCAGTACCTGTGGCTGCGGCTGCTGGCCCAGGCGCACAAGAACATCTGCTGCGTGGGCGATGACGACCAGTCGATCTATTCCTGGCGGGGCGCGGAGGTGGAGAACATCCTGCGCTTCGAGAAGGACTTCCCCGGGGCCACCATCGTCCGGCTGGAGCGCAACTACCGCAGCACCGCGCCGATCCTGGCGACCGCCGCCGGGCTGATCGCGCATAACGAGGGGCGGCTCGGCAAGACGCTGCGGTCCGGCCGCGACGACGCGAGCGGGGAGCCGGTCAGCGTCGTCAGCCTGTGGGACGCCCCCGAGGAGGCCCGCATGGTCGGCGAACGGATCGAGGCGCTGCGCCGCGACGGGCACCGCCTGGCCGAGATGGCCATCCTGGTGCGGACCACCGCGCAGACGCGGGCCTTCGAGGAGCGGCTGATCACCCTGGGCGTGCCATACCGCATCATCGGCGGCCTGCGCTTCTACGAGCGCGCCGAAATCCGCGACGCCGTCGCCTATATGCGCGTGCTGCACCAGCCCGCCGACGACCTGGCCTTCGAGCGCATCGTCAACCTGCCCCGGCGTGGCGTGGGCGAGATCGCGCTGCGCACGATGTTCGAGGCGTCCCGCGCCCAGGGAGCGCCGCTGGCCCGCGCCGCCGAGGGCCTGGTGCGTGCCGGCGCGCTGCGCGGCAAGCTGCGGGAGTCGCTGCTGACCTTGTTCGACGGCTTCGCGCGGTGGCGCGGCGCGCTGGAGCGCGACGGCCACGTGCGGGTGATGGAGACGATGCTGGAGGAAAGCGGCTACGTCGCGATGTGGCAGCAGGACAAGTCGCCGGAGGCGCCGGGCCGGCTGGAGAACCTGAAGGAGCTGATCCGCGCGCTGGCCGACTTCGAGTCGCTGGCCGGGTTCCTGGACCATGTGAGCCTGGTGATGGAGAACGAGGACAACGCCGGCGACGACAAGGTCAGCATGATGACCCTGCATGCTGCCAAGGGCCTGGAGTTCGACACCGTCTTCCTGCCGGGCTGGGAGGAGGGCCTGTTCCCCAGCCAGCGCACGATGGACGAGGGCGGGCTGAAGGGCCTGGAGGAGGAGCGGCGGCTGGCCTATGTCGGGCTGACCCGGGCGCGCATCCGCGCCGTGGTGAGCTTCGCCGCCAACCGGGCGCTGTATGGCAACTGGCAGAGCAGCATCCCGAGCCGCTTCGTGGAGGAATTGCCGGACGCGCATGTGCAGCGCGCCGGGTCCGCGGCGCTGGAACGCGAGCAGCGGCTACTGTCGGCGCCCAGCGTGTTCTCGGCCGGGCCGCTGATGGCGCGGCGGACGGGGGTGCAGAAGGTGTCCGAGGCGTGGGAGCAGCCGGCGCGGCCCGCGCAGGCGGAGAAGATCCCGGTGGGGACGCGCGTGTTCCATCAGAAGTTCGGCTACGGCAAGGTGCTTGCCGTCGATGACGACCGGCTGGACGTGCTGTTCGAGAAGGCCGGGCAGAAGCGCCTGCTGGACCGGTTTGTCGAGCGCGCATGATGAACTGCGCAAGGCTTTCCGGGGAAACTCTGTAAGCGAAATCAATAAGTTACGTCATGTCCGGACTTGACCCGGCCATCCACGCGATTCAGCTTGCAACAAACGCTGAAAGTGTGGTGCCCAACGTCCACGGTCGTGACAGATGGAACCGCGTGGATCACCGGATCAAGTCCGGTGATGACGATTTTCAGGGTTGGTAACTTCTCCTGGACAGCCGTGCTTGTTCAGGGAGGGGGAAAGGAAGGATGGATGCGCGCATGACCAGGCGTCGTGCTGGGCCATTGGAAACGGTGTTCGTCGTGGTGCCGGAGGCGGCGCTGGAGGCGTTCGAGTCGGCGCTGGAGGTCGCCTGCGACACGGTGGCGTTCTTCCTGGCCGACGAGGACGCGCGGACCTGGCGGGTGGAGGGCGTGCGGGAGCAGGGGGCCGATGACGGGCCGCTGCTGAATGCGCTGCTGCTGGCTGCCTTGACCACGGGGGTGGAGGCGCCGCTGGGCCGGGAGCCGACGGAGGCCGACGGCTGGCTCGCCCGCACCCAGGCGTCGTTCCCGCCGCAGAAGGTGGGGCGCCGCTTCATCGTGCAGGGCACGCATGAGGCGGAGGCCGCGCCGGCAGGGCGGATCACGCTGACGCTGGACGCCGGGCTGGCGTTCGGGTCGGGCGAGCATGGCTCGACCCGGGGATGCCTGCGCGCGCTGGAGGTCGTGGCGCGGCGGCGGCCCCGGCGCATCCTGGACCTGGGCACCGGCTCCGGCATCCTGGCGATGGCGGCGGCCAAGCTGCTGCACCGCCCGGTGCTGGCGACGGATATCGAGCCGTGGTCGGTGCGGGTGGCGGCGGAGAACGCCGCGGCGAACGGGGTTTCGCGGCGGGTGCGGCCGGTGCTGGCCGATGGCTGGGCTACGCCGGTGGTGCGGGGCGGGGCGCCGTATGACCTGGTGTTCGCCAACATCCTGGCGCGGCCGCTGTGCCAGATGGCGCGCGACCTGGCCTTGCACCTGGCGCCGGGGGGCACTGCGATTCTGGCCGGGCTGCTGGACTGGCAGGAGCGCTGGGTGCTGGCCGCGCACCGCCGGCACGGGCTGGTGCTGGAGGCGCGGGTGTCGGAGGGGGATTGGACGACGCTGGTGCTGCGGCGGCGGGTCGGGCCTCTCTAGACCCGTTGGTATGAGAAGGTCATCCCCGGGCCTGCTTGACCCGGGGATCTCGCGGTCGCTGGGCTCCGTTCTCCCGTTGCGACGGGGTCCCCGGGTCAAGAAAGACCCGGGATTGACGTGTTTCTTCCAGCGTCGCGGCGCTACCCCTCGTCGCCCCGCCGGTAGGGCGAGAACTCCGCCAGGCCGGCCATCTCCTCCAGCACCGCCGGGCGTTCGCTGTCCAGGAACCCGGCGATCGCGCGGCGCAGGCCGGGGTGGGCGATCCAGTGGGCGGAGTAGGTCGGCTTCGGCAAATAGCCGCGCTGGATCTTGTGCTCGCCCTGTGCCCCGGCCTCGACGCGGTCCAGCTTGTGTTCGATCGCGAACTCGATGGCGCGGTAATAGCACAGCTCGAAATGCAGGAACGGCCAGTCGCCCTTGCAGCCCCAGTTGCGGCCGAACAGCGCGCCGTCGCCCACCAGGTTGAGCGCACCGGCCACCGGCGTGTCGTCGTGCAGCGCCATCATCAGCACGACGGCATCGCCCAGCCGTTCGGACAGCATGGGGAAGAAGCGCTTCGTCAGGTAGGCGCTGCCCCACTTGCGATCGACGGTCGACGTGTAGAACTTATAGAACGCGTCCCAGTGCCGCGCCTTGATCTCGTGCCCGCGCAGCGCCACGAAGCTCAGCCCGGCGGCGTTCGCGTCCCGCCGCTCGCGCTTCAGCACCTTGCGCTTGCGGGAGTTGAGGGCGCCCAGGAAGTCGTCGAACGTGGCGTAGCCTGCATTCTCCCAATGGAACTGCTTGCCCAACCGCGGCAGCCACCCGGCGCCAGCCAGCGCCTGCTGCTCGGCCTCGGTGCAGAAGGTGGCGTGGACCGAGGACAGGTTCAGCTCCTCGCAGGCCTGCACCAGCGCCTGGCCGAGCGCCTCGGGCGGCACGCCGGGGCGGGTCAGCAGGCGGGGGCCGGGCGCCGGGCTGAAGGGCACGGCGACCTGCAGCTTCGGGTAGTAGCTGCCGCCGGCACGCTCGAAGGCGTGCGCCCAGCCGTGGTCGAACACGTATTCGCCGTAGCTGTGCGCCTTCGCATACATCGGCGCCACGGCCACGACCCGGTCGCCTTCGCGCAGGGCCGCGTGCTGCGGCAGCCAGCCGGTGCGGTTGCTGGCGGAGCCGCTGTCCTCCATCGCCGACAGGAAGGCGTGGCTGACGAAGGGGTTGCCTGCGCCGCCCAGCGTGCCGGCGCAGGCATCCCACTCGCTCGCCGGGATGGCGGCGATGTGGGGGTGTAGGGTCAGGCTGAGGCTGGGCGAGCCGTCGGGCATTGTTCCGATATGGCTTGTCGGGGCGTGGCGGCTAGGAGGGATCGATCTCGAACATGCCTTCGACCTCGACGGCCGCGTCGCCGGGCAAGGCGGGGACGCCGATCGTGGAGCGGGCATGGCGGCCGGCGTCGCCGAACACCTCGACAGCGGTGTTCGACGCGCCGTTCATCACCAGCGCGTGCTGGCTGAAGCTGGCGGGCGAGGCGATGAAGCCGCCCAGGCGGATCACCTTGCGGACCCGGTCCAGGTCGCCGCCGCAGGCGGTGCGGAGGTGGGTCAGCACGTTCAGGAAGCACAGCCGGGCCGCGGCCTGGCCTTGCTCGATGGTGACGCCTTCGGTCAGCTTGCCGGTCACGGCGATCTTGCCGTCCTGCGCCGGCACCTGGCCGGAGACGACGACCAGCGTGCCGCTGACGGTGAAGGGCACGTAGTTCGCCATGGGCGCCATCGCCGGCGGTAGCGTGATGCCGAGTTCGTGCAGGCGTGCGTCGATGCGTCCGGCCATGTCGGGTCCTTATCCGTTGGAAACAAGCCGCAGCCCGGCGCGGCGGGCGCGGTGCTGGGTGGGCAGATCGAGCGGCAGCAGCGGCAGGGTTTCGGCCTCGACCGGATCCGGCACGCCTTCGGGCACCGTGCAGTGGCCCAGGTAGCAGACGGCGAGATTGCGAAAGACGTAGTCCAGCGGGCTGGTGGCGTGGCCGACGTCGGCGTCGCCTTCCACCCGGCCGGCGGGGCCGAAGCGGGTCAGCGTGAAGGCGGTGACGTAGTCCTCCAGCGGGACGCCGTGCTGCAGGCCTAGGCTGACGGCGGCGGCCACGCTGTCCATCATGCCCCGCAGGGCGGCGCCCTCGCGGGGCAGGCTGATCTGCACCTCGCCCAGCGAGCCGTCGGGGTATTCGCCGGTGCGGATGTAGATGCGGTGGCCGCCGACCGCGGCTTTTTGCGTGTAGCCGCGCCGCCTGGTGGGCAGCTCCCGGCGTAACGGCGGGGCGGCGGGGCGGGCGCCGGCCACCGGACGCGCCGGCATGGCGTGCATGTACAGCGCCACCGCGTCGTGCATCGCCTGGTGGGCGGCCAGGCCCGGCGGCTGCAGCAGCGTCTCGCCTTGCAGCACGCGGGCCAGCGCGGCCTCGGGCGCCATGCCGCGGGCGGCCAGGCGGGCGACGGCGGCACGGGTCAAGGCGCCGTCGGGGCCGACCGGCGAGAAGGCGGGGGCGATGCCGCCGGTCTCGGCGCCCAGCAGCGCGTCCGCCGGGCCAGGGACGACGATGGCGGTGCTGGGCATGCCGGCGGAGCCGAGCAGGGCGGTGCGGCGGGCGTCCGCGGCGGCCTCGGCCAGGGCCGGCAGGGCGCAGCGGGCGGGCGGCTGCGGCCAGGTGGGCAGGCGGGACAGCAGATCCGGCTGTTCGCCGGCCAGGGCGATGTCGGCGGTCGCGCGCAGCAGGGCGGCGATGCAGGCGGCGACGTCGCGGGCGGCCGGGCTGTCGTAGTCGAAGCCGATCGCGGCCAGCAGGCCATCGAGGTCGGTGAAGCCGATGGCGTAGTGTTTCGCCTCCGGGTCGCCCAGGCGCAGCGCGGTGGCGGCGGTGCGGACGGCCTCGGTGAAGGCCGGCACGTCGAAACCGGTGGTGCCGTCCAGGAAGCAGGGCAGGTTCAGCACGAAGCCCGGCGGTGCGCCCGTGGCGCCGTTCCAGACCGGCATCGTGGGGGCGGCGCGGCGGTGCAGCAGCAGCGCGTGCAGCCGGTCGGCCAGCGCGGGATCGCCGGCTTCCCGCGCGCGGGTGGCGACCGGGCGGATCCAGCCGTCGGCGGCGCGGGGCAGCGTGGCGCGGCCTTCACCGGGGGCGAGTGCGGCGAGCGCTGCGGCGGCGCGGTCGTCCCATGCCGCGGGCAGGGTCAGGGGCCGGGGCGGGGCGTCCGGATCGGCGCCGGCCTCGGTTTCCCGCATGCGCACGCCACGCCAGATCCTGGTCAAGGTCATGCCTTCGACAGTAGAGTCCCGGCAGGGATGGCGCAATCGCACTGCGTTCCGTATATGCGTCGCATGACCATCGGCACCCGCCTCTACACGTTTTTCAGCGGCCGCCCCGTGGGCACGGACCCGGCCGGCAACCGCTACTTCGAGCAGAAGCGCGTGCGGGCCGGCGCCCGCGGCCGGCGCTGGGTGCTGTATGTGGGCGCCGCGGAGGCGACCGAGGTGCCGGCCGAGTGGCATGCCTGGCTGCACCACACGACGGACCTGCCGATCCCGATGAGCGCCCGGCGGCCATGGCAGAAGCCGCACCAGCCGAACCTGACCGGCACCGCCGCGGGCTATCGCCCGCCCGGGCACGACTACCGCGGCGGGCATCGGCCGCCCGCCACGGGCGACTACGAATCCTGGACCCCTGGGAGCTAGCGGCTTGGCCAAGCGAAGCGTCGCCGAGGTCGCGACCGGAATTGCAGTGCTGGCGGCGACGGGCGGCTTCCTCGCCTACGCGTTGGCGCACACGGGCCGGGGCCCTGCGGGGGGCACGCGCCTGTCGGCCCGGTTCGACAACGTCGGCAGCCTGGCGGCCGGTGCGGACGTGCGCATCGGCGGCGTGCCGGTGGGCCGCGTCGTCAGCCTGAGCATCGACCCGCAGAACTTCCAGGCGATCGTGCAGTTCACGGTGCAGCCGGACATCAAGCTGCCGCTGGACAGCAGCGCCACGGTATCGACCGGCGGGCTGCTCGGCAGTCCGGTGCTGTCGCTGGCGCCGGGCGGCGCGGACGGGGAGCTGAAGGACGGCGGCACGGTGACGATCACCCAGGGCGCCACCAACCTCGAGGACCTGTTGGGCAAGTTCATCTTCAACGTCGGCAGCCTGTCCGACGCCACGCAGAAGGTGTTGAAGCGGGATGCCGCGGCGGCCGCGGGGGCCGACGTCAAGCCATGAGCGGGCGGCTTTGGCCGACCGCGGACGGCACGCCGGTGTCATGCCGGGAGAAGCTGAAGACGCTTGAGGAAAACGAGGCCGAGCTGCGCCAGGTGATGCAGGACGCGTTCGAGGACGCGGTGCTGATGGGCGTCGACGAGGCGGCGATGCGGCGCATTCTGGCGGAGTGGGTGGCGGCGTTGACCAGCCCTGCGGCGCCATGACCTGGCGCGTGGCGCTTGCGGCGTTGCTGGCGTTGCCCGTGGCATCGGGCCTTGCCCAGACCCCGGCCCCGGCGCCCTCGACCCCCGATGCGTGGTTGCCGCGCGGCGGGGCCGAGCTGCTGCTGCTGGACAAGCTGCGGGCGGCGCCGTCGAGCGTGACGATCAAGGCCGGGCAGGCGGAGACGTTCGGCACGCTGACGATCGCGGTGAAGTCCTGCGTCGTGCGGCCGGCCGACCAGGCGCAGAATGCGGCGGCGTTCCTGGACATCACGGACAGAAGCGGCGCTGGCCCCGCGTTCCACGGCTGGGTGCTTTCGGGCATGCCGTCCGTCTCGCAGTTCGAGCATCCCGTCTACGATCTGCGCCTGGCCGGCTGCAAATGATGGCGGCGCCGGTGCTGGGGCCGCCGGGCGAGTCGGCGTTGCTGCTGGACCTCGATGGCACCTTGCTCGACATTGCGCCCACGCCCGGTTCGGTCGTCGTGCCGCCCGGCCTGGTCCAGACGCTGCTGTCGTTGCGAGGCGCCTTGGGCGGCGCGCTGGCGGTGGTGACGGGGCGGCCGATCGAACAGGTGGATGCGCTGCTGCCGGGCGTGCCGCATGCGGTGGCGGGCGAGCATGGCGGGGCGATCCGCGCGAGCCCGGACGGCGAGGTGATCCGCGCGTCGCTGCCGGACGTCCCGGTGGCGTGGGTGATGGAGGCGGCCCGCATCGCGGATCGTCATCCCGGCGTGCTGCTGGAGCAGAAGCAGCGCGGGTTCGTGCTGCACTATCGGCTGGCGCCGGCGCTCGGCCCCATGCTGGGCGAGGCGGCGGCGCGCCTGGTCGCGCCGCTGGCCGCGCAGTTCCAGTTGATGCCGGCCCTGATGGCGTGGGAGGTCCGGCCGCGCGGGGCGGACAAGGGCAGCGCCACGCTGACGCTGGCGGCCGGCGTGCCCTTTGCCGGGCGGCGGCCGATCTTCATCGGCGACGACGTGACGGACGAGGACGGCATGGCGGCCGCCCGCAGCCTGGGCGGCGCCGGGTTGCGGGTGGAAGATTGGTTCGGCACGGCGGGCGGGGTGCGCGCGTGGCTCGCGGCTGGCGCCGCAGCGCTGGCCGGCGGCCGGGGGTGGCCCGAGTTGCCGCTCCGTTATTAGCGGGCCCTTCGTAGGGCGGGTCCTGCAACCCGCCATACTCAGGTTGGCCAGCGAAGATGGTGGATTGCAGGACCCACCCTACGAAGCGCAATTCCGGGGGTTGGTATCAGCGCCAGCCCCAATAGTGCGGATGGCCGTAGTAGTGGCCGGGGTATGGCGCGACGATGCAGCCGCCGAGCGAGACAGTCCCGGCCAAGAGCAGTAGAAGAACGGCGCGGTGGACGAAGCGGCTTGACATGACGAACCTCCGATCGACGGATTTGATATCCGTAGATTGGACCTCGTTCGCCGTTGGAAAAAGCCCATGAAACCTTTCGTCGCACTTTGTCCCGTTGTGAGCGCCCCGGCCTCAGCGCCCGTAGCCGCCCCGGTATCCGCCCTCGCCCCGATAGCCTTCATGCCGGTAGCCGTCGTTTCGCCAGCCCCCATCCCGGTAGCCCCCATACGAGTAGCCCCCATACGGGTAGCCGCCGTTCCGGTAACCTTCGTAGCCGCGATAGCCGCCGCGATAGCCGCCGCCGATCACCACCTCGCCCAACACCGGCGGAGCGACGACGACGGGCGGCGCATACACGCCTTCACCGGCGTAACCGGTGTAGCCGTCGGCATAGCCGGGATATGGCGCGGCATAGCAGCCGCCGAGCAGCATGGTCGCACCCAGCAGAATGGCTGGCAGCCGAGCCTTGCGGCATGATGGAGCAGGCATGGGACATCTCCGGTCGAATGGTTCCGAGCACCCCGGTACATGGGTTTACCCGGGCGGTTCCAATCGACGGCGCGGGCGCACTTCTTCAAGATCGAGTTCGCGCTCCAGCGTGTGCAGCGCCTCGCCAGCGTCAGGATCGGCGCCGAACCGCCCGTGGCCCCCGCTACGACACCAGGCCGATCATGCTGCGCACCGCATCGCAGATATCGACGAGGCGGTAGGGTTTCGAGATATAGCGGTCGAGCGGCGATCTGACCGCCTCGGCCACCGGGTCGGGCTGGCCCGTCGTGAACAGCACCGGCAGGTCCGGCCGGGTTTCCCGCGCGGCCGCAGCCAGCCGGCGGCCGTTCAGCCGGCCGGGCATCTGGATATCGGTGAGCAGCAGCGCGATCGAACCGTCCTGCTGCAGAATAGGCAACGCCATGTCGCCGGTCTCGGCTTCGAGGACGTCGAATCCCTCGTCAGCCAGCGCCTCGACCAAAGTGAGGCGGATCAGGAACTCGTCCTCGACGACGAGGATGCGGGTCAAGGGCGTGGTGGCGGACATCGGATGACCCTCGCGGACACGTGTGGTCGGAACAAGGTGTCGTGAGTTCACAGAACCGTGACTGGCGATCTCAGTGGTTCAGCACGAGCCCCGGCTGCGGCCAGTCCATCGCCGCCAAGGCGCCCTGGGCCGACAAGGTGAGATAGGCGGTCCGCATGGCCGGGCCGCCGAAGCAGATGTTGGTGGTGTAGACGTCGCCGGTCGGGACCTGGCGCACCGATCCACCGTCCGGCGCAACCACGCTGACGCATCCGCTCATCAGCGTGGCGACGCAGATGTTGCCGGCCGCGTCGACGGCCAGGCTGTCGAAGCGCTGAAACCCGGGCAGGCCGCAGACCAGGCGCCCGCCATGCGGCGATGGGAAGGCCAGCTTGCCCAACCGCCCAGGCGCCTCGACCGGGAAGGCCCAGAGCCGCGCCGTCTCGGTTTCCGCGACATACAGCGTGCGGCCGTCTGGCGAGAGGCCGACGCCGTTGGGCGTCAGCACGGGGTAGGCGACGCAGGTGACGGCGCTGCCGTCGGCCTTCGCGTAGTAGACGCCGCCGTGGTCGCGGGTGCGCGCACGGCTTTTGCCGAGGTCGGTGAAGTAGAACCCGCCCTGGTCGTCGAACACAAGGTCGTTGGGGCCGCACAGGGGGTGGCCGTCGCAGTGGGTATATAGGACGTGAACCTCGCCGGTCGCGGGATCGACCCGCTCGATCCGGCCGCCGCTGTAATCGTCCGGCATGCCGACCGGGCGCAGCATGCCGGGCTGCTCGTGCCACATGAAGCCGCCGTTGTTGCAGACGAACAGGTCGCCGCCCGGCCCGATCGCCAGGCCGTTCGGGCCACCGCCCGGCGTGGCGATGACGGACACGGCGCCATCCGGGCTGACGCGGCTGATCGTGCCACGCTCGATCTCCACCAGGGCGATGTCGCCATTGGGCAGGCAGACGGGGCCTTCGGGAAACCGCAGACCGGTGGCGATGATTCGCATGCATTTTCCTCCGCTTGCCGACTGTACGGTAGCAATCCCCGGATTGACCATCCCCAGCGTGTTGGTTTTCCTGAAATAAAATAATCACGAACATCCCTCTTAGCAAACTGGTGTTTGAACCAATATCCGCGGTGGTATCAGAAACACAGGAGAGTCCATGAATCGCATTCGACGTGGCGCAGCCACAGCTATGCTTGCATCGGCACTATTCGTGTCCGCCACTAGTGTCCGGGCTGCGGACATCGTGGACACCGCGGTTGCCGCGGGCAGCTTCAAGACGTTGGTTGCCGCCGTCCAGGCAGCAGGCCTGGTCGATACGCTGAAGGGCGCAGGTCCGTTCACCGTCTTCGCGCCGACCGACGCCGCGTTCGCAGCCCTGCCGGCCGGCACGGTCGAGACGCTGCTGAAGCCCGAGAACAAGGCCAAGCTCGTCGCGGTGCTCACCTACCACGTCGTGCCCGGCAAGGTGATGTCGGCCGATCTCGCCGGCAAGAAGGCGGAGCCGAAGACCGTCGAGGGCCAGACCCTGGCCATCGATGCCACCGGCGCCGGCGTGATGGTGAACGATGCGAAGGTCGCGAAGGCCGACATCGTCGCAGACAACGGCGTGATCCACGTCGTGGACAAGGTGCTGCTGCCGAAGTAGCCGCATCCGCGGGCGATGGCGCTCCACCGTCATCGCCCGCATCGCGCGGCTGGCTTTGCGTTCGCCAGCACAGGGTTGCCCGTGCTAGTTTGCACATGACATCAAGCATCGTTGCCCCATCATGCGCACCCTCACGCTTCTTTTTCTCCTCGTTTTCGCCATCCCCGCCCGGGCCGCTGGCATCGCCATCGTCGTCAACTCCGGCGAGGCGACGCTCAGCCTGATCGACATGGCCAAGGGGGCCGAGATCCGGCGCATCCCGGTGCTGCGGGAGCCGCATCACCTCGCGCTTTCGCCGAACGGGCAGGATCTGCTGGTTGGCGACGCCGCCGGCAACGAGATCCTGTTCCTGGACCCGTCGACCGGCGAGATCCGCAGGCGCATGCCGATCGCCGACCCCTATCAGCTCGGGTTCAGCCCGAACGGCAGGTTCCTGGCCGTGACCGGCCTGGCCCGCAACCAGGTGGACATCTACGACGCCGCCACGATGCAGCTGGCCAAGCGCTTCCCCATCGGCACGATGCCGAGCCACCTGGCCTATGCGCCTGACAGCAGCGTGGTCTACGTGACGCTGCAGGGCACGAACCGGGTCGCGGCGTTCGACCTGAAGCGGATGACGGTGCTGTGGAACGCCGAGGTGGGCGCGACGCCCGCCGGCATCATCTGGCATGACGGCAGGCTGCTGGTCGCCAACATGGGCAGCGACCATTTCGCCGTCGTGGACCCGATCGACGGGCACGTGGAGCGCCGGGTGCGGACCGGGCGCGGGGCCCACCAGATCTTCCCGTCGCCGGATGGCCGCACGCTGTGGGTCAACAACCGCGTCGACGGCACGACGGTCGCGGTCGATGCAAAGACGCTGACGCCGCTGCGGACCTACAAGATCGGCGGCGGCCCGGATTGCATCGACTTCGCGCCCGACGGCCGGCTGTGGATCACGATGCGCTTCGCCCAGAAGATCGCCGTGCTGGAGCCTGAGAGCGGCGCGGTGATGACCTACCCCGTGGGCCGGTCGCCGCACGGCATCTTCCTGACGGCCGCCGCACCGCGGCGATGACCGACCCGTTCTACATGGCGGCAGGCTGGCTGCAGGAGACCGCGCTGCTGCCGATGCTGTATCGCCTGGGCGGCATGCAGTGGGAGGAGATCGCCTTCAACTGGGCGCTGTTCGCCTGCTACGGCGTGGCGCAGGTGATGGCGACGCTGGTGGTATGCCTGCCGCTGGAGCGCTGGCGGCCGGTGGAGCGCTGGCCTGATCAAAAGGCCGTGTGGGTGGACGTGTTCTACACCCTGCTGTCGCGCATCGGCGTGCTGCCGCTGGTCACCTTCGTGCTGTTCTACGCGCTGCAGGTGGCGATGAGCGGCTGGATGACCGACCACGGCTGGGTGCCGCCGACGCTGGAGCGGGCGGCGCCGTTCCTGCTGGGCCACCACGTGCTGACCTTCGTCTGCTATGCGGTGATCCTCGATTTCGCCGAGTATTGGCGGCACCGGCTGTCGCACCGGTTCGGCTGGTGGTGGGCGCTGCATTCGCTGCATCACGCGCAGCGGCAGATGACGTTCTGGTCCGACGACCGCAACCATCTGCTGGACGAGGTGATCGGCACGGTCTGGTTCATGGCGATCGGCCTGCTGATCGGCATTCCGCCGCTGCAGTTCCCGCTGCTGGTGCTGCTGCTGCGCTTCCTTGAAAGCCTCAGTCACGCGAATGCGCGGGTGTCGTTCGGGTGGCTGGGCGACCGGGTGCTGATCTCGCCCCGGTTTCATCGGGCGCATCACGGCGTGCTGGCCGCGGGACAGCGCAGTGCAAACTACGGCGCGATCCTGCCCTGGTGGGACATGCTGTTCCGCACGGCGGACTTCGACCGGGCTTTCGTGCGGACAGGCGACCCGGGGGCCGAGGAGGCCCTGGCGACGGGCTCGTGGCTGGAGCAGCAGAAGGCCGGGCTGCGTCGGATGGCGGGGATGCTGGGCGGGCGGGCCTGACGCCCGGTGTTGCGGCCGCGACGACATCCCCGGGTCAAGCAAGCCCGGGGATGACGTGCGCGGACAGGCGTGCCGCCAGCGGCAGAAGCCTACGTTACCGGTTCGGCCAGCACTTCGCGCCGCCCGGCCCGATGTGCCAGCCCGGCGGGCACTCGAAACGGGTGCCGCGGTTGCTGCCGTAAGGGCTGCGGAACGGGCGGCAGATATTGTCGCCCGCCCGCCACATCCCGGCGCCGCAGCCTTCGCCGACCTGGATGATGCCGTGGTCGACGGTCATGACCGGCACAGGAATAACGGCCGCAGCGGCAGCGCCGGCCACGCCGAATGCCAATGTCATGCCTATCGTTGCAAGTCTAAACATCCTGATATCCTCTTGTTGGCCTACTCATATACGATAAGAATCGTAACGAGCGTGTTTCACCGCCGCCACCAATTGTAACATGAGGATGCTGAACAGAATTATGTGCTTGATACCAGGTCTCTCGGGCCCCTGACCCGTCATCGCGAGCCGCCCTTGCGGCGTGGCGATCCAGGGGCCGAGAGCGGTGCACGGCCCCTGGATCGCTTCGCCAAGTGGCTCGCGATGACGGTGGTGGGGCGGCTCGATGACAGCGATGGGAAGCGCGTCATGGTTCCACCGCCCCTCGTCTAGAGCATGATCGCTTCAGGTAGATGAAGCGATCATGCTCTATTTTGTTGATTAAGAACGCGGAACCTCGTTGCAGGTCCAAGCAACCTGAAACGATACCGCTTCAGGCGGTCGCGTAGGTGGCGCGGCCGATGGCGAGCAGGATGCCCTTGTCGTTGAACAGGTCCACGTCGACGACGCCCACCGTCTTGCCGTTGCGGCGCACCTTGGCCACCGCGTGGATGGCGGTGTCGATCGCCGGGCGCAGGTAATCGATGCGGAAGTTGATCGTGGGCAGCGGCCTGCCGATCGCCATCACCAGCGCGAAGTCGCCCGCGGTGTCCACCACGGCCGACATCACGCCGCCATGCCATTGCTTGCTGTGCGGCGCGCGTTCGAAATCGGGCCGCATCGGGATGCGCATCTCGACGGTCTCGGTCGACGGATCGGCTTTCGTAACGTGCACGCCCAGCCAGGCCATGAAGGGCGACCGGTCCAGGAAAACCTGGATCTCGGCGGCGGTGAGCGGGTCGCTCATGGCGTCACCACCACCTTGCCGAACACGTGGCGGTCCTCGATCACCCGCAGCGCCTCGGCCGCCTGATCGAGCGGATAGGTGCGGTCCACCAGCGCCTTCAGCCGGCCGTCGCCGACCATATCCAGCAGGGTGTGCAAATCGTCCCGCTGCCAGCCGTTGCTGCCGAGCACCTTCAGCTCGAAGGTCCAGATGAAGCGGATATCCTCCTGCGGATCATAGCCTGCGGTGGCGCCGCAGGTCAGCAGCCGGCCGCCGACCTTCAGCACGCGCATCGACTTCACCCAGGTGTCGCCCCCGGTGAAGTTCACGACGACATCGAAGCCGTTGCTGGCATGGACGCCGCGCCGGGCCGGCTTGCCGTGCAGGCCCCAGGCGGCCTTCATGAAGTCCTCGGTCGCGTAGTTGATGGTGTGGTCGGCGCCGAGCTCCCGCAGCCTCGCCGCCTTCGCATCCGTGCCGGCGCAGGCGACGACCTCGGCCCCGGCCAGCTTCGCAAGCTGCAGGCAGCACACGCCGACGCCGCCGCTGGCGCCCAGGATCAGCACCCGCTCGCCCTCGATGACATGGCCGTTCGTGCGCATCATGCGCAGCGCGGTGCCGTAGGCGACTGGCAGGGCGGCGGCCTGCACGAAGTCCACGTTGTCCGGCAGGCGGATCAACTGGTGGGCGCGGGCCTTGCACAGCTCGGCCAGGCCGCCGTGCGTGGTTTCACCCATCAGGCCGCCTTCGATGCGGTTGATGGGGTCGACCAGCACGCGGTCGCCGACGGACCAGCCATCGACCCCCGGGCCGATCGCGGCGATCTCGCCGGCGACGTCCAGCCCCATGATGACCGGCAGCGGCACCTTGATGCCGGGCATGCCGCGGCGGGTGAAGACGTCATGGTAGTTGAGCGACGACGCACGGACGCGGACCACGACATCGCCGTCGCCGGCAACCGGGTCGGCGAAGTCCGTGACGATGCGGAGCTGCTCGGGGCCGCCATGGGCCGAGACGACGGCTGCCTTCATGTCGTTTTCTCCATTTCTGCCGCCGCCCGCGCGATCAATGCGCGGCGGTCGATCTTGTTGGTGCCGGCGAGCGGCAGCGAGTCGATGAACCACACCCGGCGCGGATGGTGATAGGGCGGCGCGTTCGCCAGGACAAACTGCTTGAGGCCGTGCTCGGTCGGCGACGTGCCGGGGCGGGCGACGACGAAGGCGACGGGCTTGTGGCCCTTCAGCTCATCGGGGGCGGGCACGACGGCGACCTGCTGCACGTCCGGGTGGCGGGCGAGCACGGCCTCGACCTCGCTGGGGTAGATGTTTTCTCCCGCACTGTTGAACATGTCGTCGGCGCGGCCGACGAAGGTGAAGAAGCCGCTTGCGTCGCGGTGGAAGACGTCGCCGGTGCGGTAGAAGCCGTCGGGCGTGAGGGCTCTTTCGGTTGCTTCCGGCAGGTTGTGGTACTCGTTCATCAGGGCCGGGCAGCGCATCTCCAGGACGCCGTCGCCTTCGCCGCCGGCAGGCGCGCCAACCAGGCGGAGGGAGACCTCGGGGTGGGCGGCGCCGACGCTGGTGGGCGGTGCGTCGGGGCTGGGGGCGAAGACGACCGGCCCGGCCTCGGTGGTGCCATAGCCGTTCTGCAGCGTGGCCTGCGGGAAGACCCGCCGGACCTCCTGCACCAGGGCTTCGGTGATCGGCGCGCTGCCGACGCGGACGGCGGTGACGGCGGACAGGTCGGACGCGGCGAGGGCCGCGTGCTCGCGCAGCATCATGGCGATCATGGTGGGCACGGCGGTCAGCGCGGTGGCGCCGTGGGCGGCGGCGGCGGCGATGTAGGCCATTGCGTCGAAGCCCGGCAGCAGGATGGCCGTGCCGCCGGTGGCCCAGACGGCCTGGACGGTCGACAGGGCGTTCATGTGATACAGCGGCGCGGCGATCAGCGCGCGGGCGGGCTGCGGCGTGGCGCGCACGCGCACGTCCAGCACCCACAGATGGCTGTGGTGCGACAGCACGACGCCCTTCGGCCGGCCCGTCGATCCCGAGGTGTACAGGAACAGCGCCGCATCCCGCGGGTCCGGGTCGATAGGGGTGAAGGGGCCAGGGTCGCGCCAATCGGCGTCGAGGTCGATCAGCGCGGGGCCGGCTGGGCACAGGGCGCGGCGCTCGCTGTCATGCAGGACGATCGTCGCGCCGCAATCCTCGATCACCGCACCGACGGTGGCGGCCGGCAGCTTCCAGTTCACCGGAACGGCCACCAGTCCGGCGCGCATGGCGCCATATAAAGCGAACAGCGCCTCGGCCCGGTTGGCGGACAGCACGGCGACGCGGCTGCCCGGTAGCAGGCCGCGGGCCAGGAAGGCGCGGGCGGCGGCGTCGCATTCCTGCTGGACCTGGGCATAGGTGTAGCGCCGCGGCGCCCCGCCATGCAGGTCGATCAGGGCGGGTGCATCGTCGTTCCGGGCGAAGGCGGCGCCCTGGTTGGTCCATGGGACCATCAGCGGGATGACGGGCGGGGGGATCACGCGGCCTGGCCCAGGTAGGCGTCGCGGATGGCCGGGTCGTTCAACAGGCTGGCGGCGGGGCCTTCCAGCACGATGCGGCCGGTCTGGATGACGTAGCCGCGGTGCGCGATCTGCAGCGCGAGGCTGGCGTTCTGCTCCACCATGAACACCGCGACGCCCTGCTGGTTGATCTCGGCGATCAGCGCCAGCACACGGTCCACGAACAGCGGCGACAGGCCCATCGTCGGCTCGTCCATGCAGATCAGCCGCGGGCGGGACATCAGCGCGCGGGCGAGCGCCACCATCTGCTGCTCGCCGCCCGACAGCGTGCCGGCGCGCTGGCCGATGCGCTCGGCGACGCGGGGAAACAGCTGCAGCACGCGGTCCAGGTCGTGCTTCACCTCGGGTCCGGCGCGGAGGTAGGCGCCCATCAGCAGGTTCTCCCGCACGGTCATCTGCGGGAACAGCCGGCGTGCCTCGGGCACGGAGGCGATGCCGCGGCGGATGCGGTCCGGGGTGGGCAGTTGGGTGATGTCCTGGCCGTCGAGCGTGACCGTGCCCGCCTTGGGGCGGAGCAGGCCGAGGATGATCTTCATCGTGGTCGACTTGCCGCTGGCGTTGCCGCCGAGCAGGCAGACGATCTCGTTCGGCTGGACGTGCAGGTTGAGGCCGAAATGGACCTGGACCGCGCCGTACCAGGTGTCGATCCTGTCGAGGGCGAGAAGGGGGCGCCCGGCGGTCATGGGGCGGGTGTCGCCGTGGGGCCGATAAGCGCAGCGTCATCCGCCTCTCCACGCACGGGCCTCGCCAAAGAGGCGGATGACGCTGCGCTTTTCCGCCCTACGGCAGGGGTAACGCCAGTGTCCGCCCCTACGGCGCTATGGCCGAGATAGGCCTCGATCACGGCGGGATTTGCACGGACCGCGGCCGGCAGGCCCTCGGCGATCTTGCGGCCGTCGTCCATGGCGATCACGCGGTCGCTGAGCTGGAAGACCAGTTCCAGCTTGTGCTCGATCAGCAGGATGGTCTGCCCGGCGTGCTTGAGGTCGCGCAGGATGCCCAGCATCTCGGCGGTTTCGGACTGGTTCATGCCGGCGGTCGGTTCGTCCAGCAGCAGCAGGCGGGGGCGCAGCATCAGCGCGCGGGCGATCTCGACGCGGCGGCGGTTGGCGTAGCTGAGGCTGTGCGCCGGATGGTCCGCGCGGGGGGTGAGGCGGTCGCCGAAGCGGGCCAGGATGTGGCGCGCCTCCTCGATCAGGGCCGCTTCCTCGCGCCGGGCCGTGGCGGAGCGGACCAGGCCGCGCGCGACTTCCAGCAGCCCGCCCAGCAGCGGCGGGCCGCGGCGGGCGGCGGCAAGGCGCGGGTGGGCGCCGATCAGCACGTTGTCCAGCACCGACAGGTTCGCGAATACGCGGCCATGCTGGAAGGTGCGGGCCAGGCCCAGCTCGGCCATGCGTTCCGGCCCCAGACCGGCGGCGTCGGCGCCGTCGATGCGGATGCTGCCGGCATCCGGACGGTCCTGCCCGGCGATCAGGTTGAACAGCGTCGTCTTGCCGGCGCCGTTTGGGCCGATGATGGACACCAGTTCGGCCTGATCGACATGAACCGCCATGTCCACCACGGCGGCGACGCCGCCGAAGCGGCGGCTGACGGCGCGGACGTCCAGGACCGGGGCGGTCATACCGTGCCGAACAGGCCCTGCGGCCGGAAGCGGACCAGCAGCAGCAAGACCAGGCCGTAGACCAGGATGCGGTACTCGGCGGTGAAGCGGAACAGCTCGGGGATCGCGGTCAGCGCCACCGCGCCGATGACGGCGCCGGTGAGGTTGCCAAGGCCGCCCAGGATGACCATCGTCAGCGCCAGCACCGAAAGCTGCGCGGTGAAGGTCTCGTGGTTGATGTAGGTGAACATGTGGGCGAAGAAAGCGCCGGAGATGCCGGCCAGGAAGCCGCCGACCGCGAACCCGATCGCCTTGTAGCGGCCGGGCCGGACGCCGAAGGCCGCGGCGGCCACGTCGTCGTCCCGCAAAGCCCGGAAGGTGCGGCCGAGGTGCGAACCCAGCAACCGGTACTGGCCGTACCAGAGCACCCCCAGGATCCCCAGCGACAGCCAGTACACGTCTTCCGCAGAGTCGAGCGGGAAGCCGCCGATGGAAGGGCCGGGGATGCCGACGACGCCGATGGGGCCGTGCGTCAGGCTGTCCCAGTTGAGGATGATCAGCGCGATGATCTCGCCCACGCCCAGCGTCGCGATGGAGACGGCGTGGCCGCGCAGCCGGAACGACGGCCAGATCAGCGCGGTGCCGATCGCCGAGGCCAGCAGCCCGGCGATCGGGATCGCCACCAGCACCGGCACATGCGCGTCGGTCGCCAGCAAGGCCGAGGCGTAGGCGCCGATGGTCAGCAGCCCGGCATGGCCCAATGACACCTGGCCCAGCGTGCCGGCCACGAGGGTCAGACTGAGCGCCAGCACGGCATACAACCAGGCGTTGGCGAGGGTCTGCAGCAGGTATGCGCCGTCCTCGCCCAGCACGAAGGGCAGCACGGCGGCCGCCGCGAAGCCCACCAGGATCGCCCACACGGGCACGCGGAGCGGGCGGCTGGGGGCGATGAAGCTGCCGGTCAAGGGCTCGGGCGGGGCGTTGCGTCGACGGGTGAACAGCCCGTCGGGCCGCAGCGCCAGCATCAGCAGCAGCAGCGCGAAGGCGAACAGGTTGCGGTAGCTGCCGCCGAACAGCGCCACGCCGAAACTCTCGGTCAGGCCCAGCAGCAGGCCGCCGGCGACGGCGCCGGGGATGCTGCCCATGCCGCCGATGACCAAGGCGACGACGCCCTTGAGGGTCGCCTGGAAGCTCATGCCGGGGTCGATGTGGTTGTAGTACATGCCGACCAGCAGCCCGGCGACGCCGCCCAAGGCCCCGGCGATCGCGAACACCGTGCTGTTCACCCGGTCCGCATCGACGCCCATCTGCAGAGCGGCGTCACGGTCCTGCGCCACGGCACGGACCGCCCAGCCAAGCTTCGTCCAGCGCAGGAAACCAAACAAAATGGCCGCCGACATCAGGCCGATGCCGGCGATCAGCAGATCGAGCGCGCCGATGGTGCCGCCGCCGATGGCGATGCGCCAACTCGGAACCTGCGCGGGCAGGCCGCGCGGGTCGGGGCTGGCGATGAGCTGGATGAGCTGGTCGAGCACGAAGCTGATGCCGATCGTCGCCAGCAGCGGCGCGATCCGCGCGGACCCGGCCAGCGGGCGCAGGCCGATCCGCTCGATCGCCATGCCCAGCGCCCCGCAGGCGACGACGACGACCAGGATCGTCAGCGGCAAAGGCGTGTGGAGAAAGGTGATGGAGGCCAGGCCGACATAGGCGCCGACCGCGAAGACGGAGCCGTGGGCGAAGTTGATCAGGTGCGACACGCCGAAGATCAGCGCCAGGCCGACGGCCAGCAGCGCGTAGATGTTGCCGACGATCAGGCCGTTGACGGCGTAGTCGAAGGTGGAGGACCAGGTCAGCATTCAGCTTCGATGCGCAAAGGGCAAACTCATTCTGATGTCGTCATGCCCGGGCTTGACCCGGGCGCCCACGCGGTTCCGCAGCACGAACGGGAGATGCCGAAACATCAGGCTGCCCATGCCGACAGTGGAGGGGGTTGCCGATGCGTGGGTGGCCGGGTCAAGCCCGGCCATGACTATAATGTAGCGGGCTTGTGTGCACGTCTTGTGTCACGACGCCTTGGTCGTGCCGTCCCAGGCGACGAATTTTCCGCCTTTCACGACCAGCCGCGCATACCGGGGGTTGGCGACCCGCCGGGTCGCGGGGTCGAAGCTGGCCTTGCCGAAGATCACGCTGGGCACGTCGACGATCTTCTCCAGCCCGTCGCGGATGGCTTTGCGGTCGGCCCCGTACTGGCTGATCACGGCGTGTGCGACCACCATCGCGTCGTAGGCATACACGTTGAAGGCGTCGGGCTCGCGCTTGAACCTGGCTTCGAACCGCTTGACGAAATTCTGCACCTCCGGCCGCGGATCGACCGGCGAGAACGGCGAATGGGTGACCATGCCCTCGACGGCAGCGCCGCCCAGCTCGATCAGTTTCGGCGAATAGACCGAGCTGACGCCGACGATCTGCTGCGTCAGGCCCTGGTCGCGGGCCTGGCGGGCGATCAGGGCGGCGTCGGCGTAGTAGGCGATGACCACCAGCACGTCGGGCTTGCTGTCGCGGACGCGCACCAAAGTGGGGCGGAAGTCGCGCTCGTCGGGCAGGAAGGCCTCGGTCGCCACCACCTCGCCGCCCAGCGCCTTGGCCGCCGGCAGGAAGAGGTCCTTGCTCGTGCGGCCCCAGTCGGTGTTGAGGTGGATCAGCGCGACGCGCTTGTGGCCCATCGCCTGGATGGCGAACTCGGCGAGCTTCGGCTGCTCGTCGGCCTGGCTGATCGACGTGCTCCACATGTAGGTCCCGCCCTTGGTGAAGTCGGGGTGGGAGTTGGTGAAGCCGAACTGCACCATGCCGGCGCGCTGGTAGATGGGGGAGGCGGCCATGGAGGCGGGGCTGGCGAAGTCGCCCAGCTCCATCACGTAGCGCTTGTCGGTGACGAATTTCTGCGCCAGCGCGACGGCCTGGCGGGGGTCCGACTGGCTGTCCTCGAACACGTACTGGAACGGGCGGTCGCCGATGGTGCGGCCGACATCGTCCAGCGCCATCTCGAACCCGTCTTTCCATTGGGCGCCATATTGCGCGTTTGGTCCGGTCAACGGGCCGCAGACGGCGAGGATGATGGGGTCGGCGGCCATGGCGGCGCGGGATGCGGCGGTGGCGGCAGCGGCAGCAAGCAGGGTGCGGCGGGAAAGCGTCATGGGGGACCTCGTCTGATCGTCTCGGGTTTTTGGCGCGTTTCCGGCAAAATCTTCGGCTGCGGGGCGGGGGGAGTCAATCGCCGGATCAACCGGGCACGACAATTGGCCGGCGCGAGCAGGGGATTCACCGCAGAGGCGCAGAGAAGGAAGGCAACGCCGCTCCCGATCGGCCGGTGAACCGACCCAGGTCATCCTCGGGGATGACGTATGTACTACCAGCGATATTCAGCATTGACCGGTCCGCATCGTCACTGCGAGCTCTTGCGAAGCAGTCCAGGGCGGCCAGACCCAACCTGTCGGTCCTGGATCGCTTCGCAAGGGCTCGCGATGACAGGTCAGTACTGAGTGCCGTTGGCATAAGTGGTTCAGGCATACGCCTGCACGCGTAAACGCTCACTCAGGCAGCTTCATCGCGATCCAGGAGGGCAGCGCCGTTTCGATGAACTCCACGACCAGATATTTCGTGTCGGGCGGCATCGCGCGCAGCACGTCGGCGAACTCCACGCTGTAGAGGCGGGCGTACATGATGCGGTCGAAGTGCGGCACGAGGCCGGAGCGGGTCATGCCGTCGGCGAAGGAGTCGCCGAAGATGACGGTGGTGGGCAGCCGATGCGCCGGGTCGGGCGTGGCGGCGGTGGCCTTCCATTCGAAGGGCGGGGATTTGTAATCGCGGGGGTAAGGGCTCTCGTCCCAGTCGGGCTCGACGAACAGCGCGGTTTCGCTGGGGGGGCGGAACAGCGGCATGAAGGTCGCCTGGCCGCCGCTGAACCGGCGTTGCGCGATGTGCAGCGTGCGGGTCCAGAACGGGGTGGGGCGGTGGTCGAGCCTGGCGATAGCGTCGACGAGGCGCGCGGCGGTGTCGAAGGCGGCCGGGTCGTTCCAGTGAAAGTCGGTCTTGTGGAAGATCGGACGTTGCGCCTTCAGCGCCATCAAGGGCGGGGTCGTGTCCAGATAGGTGATGCCGGGCAGGGCCGCGAGCCGCCCGCGGAAATCGTCGAAGCGGTGGCGGGTGCGGGCGAACTGCGCCTCGCGCGGCAGGAATTCCGGGTAGAACTTGTCCTTCAGCTGCTGGGTCTGGATAATCAGCTTGATGCCGCGGGGCGCCAGCCAGTCGCGCAGCCGGGCGAAGGTGGCCACCGCGCCGTCGAGGTCGTGGTCCGACAGAGCCTCGATCTGCGGCTCCTGCTGGTCGATGACGGTGCGGTAGTACAGATAGCCGGTGCGGCCGATGTGCAGGCGGTCGGACATGCCGAACAGCGAGTAGTCGATCTGGGTCTTCGTGCGGATCAGGATCTCGCGGAAGCCGTAATGGTCGTTGAACCAGGCTTGCAGCTTGGCCGTGAAGTCGGCGGGATCGGCGAGCAGCGACACTGGCGGCAGCGGCGCCGGGCGGCGGTTCTCGTCCAGCGGCGGGATGGCGACGGCGCCGGTGATCATCTGCACCGCAGGCAGGATCAGCAGCAGCAGGAACACGGCGACGGTGAGCGCCTTCGGTGCGGAACGCATGCGATCAGAACCGGAAGTAGATGAACGGGGTGAAGCTGTTGACCGACAGCATCACGAAGGCGACGCACGCCAGCGCCAAGGACAGCGCCGCCGTCCCGGTGTTGAACCGGTAGCGCCGGCCCGTAAAGCCGAACAGCGGCTGGTAGGGGATCAGCGCCACCGCAGCGCCCAGCGCCAGGAAGACCAGCTTGTCGTTGGTGACGATGGCGCCCATCGCCGGGGTCAGCGCCAGGCTGCCCGGCGTGACCATCGCGCCGAGGTAGGCGAATGCCCCCCCCAGCGTGTCGGCGCGGAACAGCACCCAGCCGGCCATGACGGCAAGCATGGTGTAGGCCCAGCCGAGCAGCGCGGGCACGCGCAGCGCGGTCCAGCCGCGCAGCAGCCGCTCCATCATCAGAAGCGCCCCGTGATACAGCCCCCAGACGACGAAATTGGCCGCCGCGCCATGCCACAGGCCGCACAGGAAGAACACCAGCGCCAGGTTCAGCAGCGTCCGCGGCAGCGCCGCGCGGTTGCCGCCCAGCGGGATATAGACGTAGTCGCGGAACCAGCGCGAAAGCGTCATGTGCCAGCGGCGCCAGAACTCGGTGATGCTGCGCGCGCGATACGGCTGGTCGAAGTTCTCGGGGTAGGGGAAGCCCAGCATGCGGCCCAGGCCGATCGCCATGTCCGAATAGCCGGAGAAGTCGAAGTAGATCTGCAGCGTGTAGGCGGCGATGCCAAGCCAGGCGGACCCCATCGTCAACTGGTCGTGCGGGATGCCGAAGGCCTTGTCGGCGACGATGCCGGCCGGGTCGGCGAGAATGACCTTCTTGGCCAGCCCGA
>JAYUCA010000193.1:0-2345 GCA_043740535.1 Rhodospirillales bacterium
CGGATCGTCGATTGCGGCGGCGGGCTGGGCATCGGCTACCGCAACGAGCCGGCGCCCTCGCCGGCCGCGCTTGCGGGGGCGATCAGGGCGGCGTTCGGCGGGCTGGATGTGGAGGTCGCGGTCGAGCCGGGCCGCTGGGTCGTCGGCCAGGCCGGGGTGCTGCTGGCGTCGGTGCTGCTGCAGAAGCGCACCGGGGGGCGGCGGTTCGTCGTGCTGGACGCGGCGATGAACGACCTGCTGCGGCCGTCCATGTATGATGCCTGGCACGGCGTCGTCCCGTTGGGCGCCATCGATGCCGCGGCGGACGCGGCGGCGGCGGACCTGGTGGGGCCGGTGTGCGAGACCGGGGACACGTTCGCGCGCGGGCGGCTGCTGCCGGAGCTTGCGGTGCACGCGCGGGTGGCGATCCTGGATGCGGGCGCCTATGGTTCGGTCATGAGCTCCACCTACAACGCGCGGCCCTTGGCGGCCGAGGTGCTGGTCGATGGCGACCGGTGGTCGACGATCCGGCCGCGTCAGCCGATGGAGGCGATGTGGGCCACCGAGACGGTTCCGGCATGGCTCGCGCCGCAGGGGCAGCTGCCGGGATGATGGGGGACCGGACGCCGCCGGGGCTGGCCAACAAGCGGGCTGCGGCACGGGCGGCGCTGTGGGTCGAGCAGGTCTGGCCGGCGGTCTGGCCGGCGGTCGGCGTGGCCGGCGGGTTCGTCGTGCTGGCGCTGCTGGATGTGCCGGCGATGCTGCCGCCCTGGCCACGGGTTCTGCTGCCGGTGGTTGCCCTGGCCCTGGTGGCGGGGCTGCTGTGGCGGCGGGTGCGCCGGGTCGTGCGGCCCGGGGCGGCGGCGGTCGATCGCCGGCTGGAGCTGGCGTCCGGGCTGAGGCACCGGCCGCTGTCCGCGTTGCAGGACCGTCCGGCCGCGGCCACGGCCGAGGCGGCTTCGATCTGGGCGGTGCATCAGGACCGGCTGGCGGCGCAGGTCCGGCGGCTGCGGGCCGGACGGCCGCGGCCGGGGCTGGCGGCGCGGGACCGCTGGGCGTTGCGCGGGCTGCTGGTGGTGGCGCTGGCGGCATCGACGGGCATCGCAGGGATCGAGGCGCCGGGGCGGCTGCTCGCGGCGGTGGCGCCCCCCCTGCCCACGGGTCCTGCGGCGCCGGGCACGCTCGTGCAGGCCTGGGTCACGCCACCGGCCTATACCGGGCTGCCACCGGTGTTTCTGCAGACCGGGGCCGCGCCGGGGCCGATCCCGATCGGCGCGCACCTGACGGTGAGCGTCACCGGTGGTCAGGGTGAGCCAGCCTTGGCGCTGAACGACGAAGCGACCGGGTTCCGCGCGCTGGACGGCGCGAGCTGGCAGGCGGAGCGGGATCTGGCGGCGCCGGGGCAGCTCATTGTGCGGCGCGGCGGGCAGGTGCTGGCGAACTGGCCGGTGACGATCCTGCCGGACCGGCCGCCTTCGGTGATGTTCACCGAGCCACCAGGCACCACGGTGTCCGCGGCGCGTGCGACGACGCCGCAGACCCGGTTGGCTTGGCGGGCGGAAGACGATTACGGGGTTATCGGCGTGCAGGCGGAACTGCGCCTGAAGGATCGGCCCGGGGCGCCGCCGCTGGTATTGACGGCCCCGCTGTCGGGCGGGCCGAAGCAGGCGCGCGGCGCCATCGTGCAGGATCTGACGCCGCATCCATGGGCCGGGCTGGCGGTGGTGGCGCGCATGGTGGCGCGGGATGCGGCCGAACAGGCGGGGGTCAGCGCGGACGAGACGTTCGAGCTGCCGGAGCGCCCGTTCCAGAACCCCGTCGCCCAGGCGTTGATCGCGATCCGCAAGCAGCTCAGCCGGACCCCCGACGAGCGGCAGGGGCCTCGGATGGCGCTGGACGCGGTGGCGGAGCGGCCGGAGCTGTTCGACGGCGCATTCGGCGTGGTGTTGCAGTTGCGGGCGGTGGCGTCGCTGCTGCAGCGCGGCCGCGGGCAGCCGGCGGTCGACGACGCCCAGGCGCGCCTGTGGGAGCTGGCTGTCGCCCTGGAGGAAGGGGCGGCGGACCGCACCGCGCATGCGCTGGAGCAGGCGCGTCAGGCGATGCGGGACGCGATGGAGGCGGCGCGGGCCGAGCCGGAGAACAAGCAGCTGCAAGCCGAGCTGCAGCGCCGCATGGAGGAGCTGCGGGCGGCGATCCAGCGGCATATCGAGGCGTTGGCCGAACAGGCGCGGCGCGAGGGGACGGAAATGCCGTTCGACCCCAGCCAGCCGCAGATGAACGCGCGCGAGCTGGACCGGATGGCGCAGGCGATGGAGCAGGCGGCCAAGGAAGGCCGGATGGACGACGCGAAGCAGCAGATGGCGCAG
>JAYUCA010000194.1:0-7663 GCA_043740535.1 Rhodospirillales bacterium
GGGAAGTGCCCATGCACCTCCTGCACGCTGGCGGGTAGCTTCGGACCGGTCGCGTTCGTGGCGTCGCTCATGCGAACCTCCTGCTGTTGACAGATCAACGCAGCAGGAGGTTGGGTGTTTCCCGGTCGCAGTCCGTTCTACTGCGCGCGCTGCCCGAACGAGATGAGGTAGGCCTGCACGCGCGCCATGACCAGCGGGTCGTCGGACAACTCGATGCCCGGCGTCAGCCGGTTGGGCAGATACTGCAGCGCCTTTTCGGCCACCGCGCTGTCCGCCGCCGCCTTCGAGATCGTCAGCGTGCCGAGATCGACCATGCGGCGCTCCGCCGGCCAGGGCTGGCTGGAGTCCTTGGTCTGGTCGCCGGGGTCGGCGAGCTGCGCCATCATCCGGAACGTCACCGGCGCCTGGGCGACGCGCTTCGGCAGCTCCTGCATCAGGAAGTCGGGCGCCTGCTTGGCCGCGTCGGCCTTCGACAGGTGCTCGGCCCCCGCAACCGGCACGAACTGGAAGCGGAAGGGCTGCTTCTTGCCGGCGGCGTCGACGAAGACGAAGGCGTTGACGCCGTTATAGGTCTCGCGCGCCAGGCTGCTGGGTGTGGACACCGACCCGAACGCCTTCGGCACGGTGGGGTGGGCCGCGATGAACTGCTCGACCTTCGTCGGCTTCGGCGCGTCCGGGCCGCTGGCGGCCAGGGCCTGCAGCAGGTCGCGGAACTCCTCGCCGGTCGCCACGGGGAAGAACGCGAGCGAATTGACCACCACGTCCATCTCGCCGCCCCCTGCCAGGTGGAACTTCAACGACATGCCGTGCGGGTTCGCGCCATCGGCCCCGTCCGGAAGCGTCGGCAGGCCCGACGAGTCGGAAAAGCGGTATGTGACAGGCACGGCCGGCCCCTTGAAGATGCTGGCCGTGCTGAGCCCGGCCGCGGCCGGGCTGGGGGTGAAGCTGCCCTCCAGCACGATGCCCTTCGCATGGTTGGCCCGTAGCCCCGGGTGCTTGCCCCACAACTTGTTCATCGTGTCGATCGTCTGGGACGCCGTGCTGCCCTGGGCAAACGCCAGGTTGGCGGGTGCGATCAGCAAGGCGGTGGCAAGCAGGGCCTTCGCCCATGCGCGATCGTGCAACATCGTATTTCTCCGGTTCAGGTGATCTGGCGGTAGCGGGCGCGCGTGCTGCGCTCGATGGCGGCGGCAACCAGCGGATCAAGCTCCAGCTCGCTTCTCACCAGCTCCATCATGCGCAGCAGCGGCTGGCTTGCTGTGGGTTCGGCCGCCACCACGTCGCAGGCCAGCGCATACGCCGTCTCCCGCAGGCGCGGCGGCAGGGCCTCGCGGATCAGCTTGCAGGCGTGGGCCAGGCCGTCATCTTCTTCGAGCAGGCCCACCACCGCCTCGGTGGCGACCTGCAGGCGCTCGCTGCTGAAGTCCTGGAACACCGGGAGCGTCTGCACGAGGCCGGCCATGACGCCGATCTCCCGGTCGGAGATCGCGCCGTCGGAGGCGGCCACCAGGACCATGGTGCAAACGAGGGCCTCATGCGGGTCGAGGCCAGTGCGGGCGAGCATGACAGAATCTCTCTTCGTGGGCATGGCGCGGACCCTAGCCGGTCCTGCTGCAAGCGCAAAGCATGCGTTCACCGTCGATAGGCATCGTCAATCACCAGCTTTCGAAGGCGTCGCCAGAAAGGCCGCCGTCTCCGCCACCGCCTCGGCCAGCCCGACCCGGCGGACCGTGACCCCCGGGGGAAACGCCGACAGCAGGCGCGACGGCGTGCGCCGGTCGAGCAACGCGAACACCCCCCGGTCGGTCGCCGAGCGCACCAGCCGCCCGAAGGCCTGGCGCAGCCGCAGCCGCGCCTTGCTGTCGTCGTAGCCTTTGGGATCGCCGCCCGACAGGTGCACCCGGCGTTCGCGGTGCAGCAGGTCAGGCCGGGGCCAGGGCACGCGGTCGAACACCACCAGGCGCAGGGCGCGGCCGGGCACGTCGACGCCGTCGCGCATGGCGTCGGTGCCGAGCAGGCAGGAGTCGAGTTCGGTGCGGAACACGTCGACGAGCGTTGCGTTGTCCATCGGATCGACGTGCTGCGCCAGCAGGTGCATCCCGGCCTGCTCCAGCGCGGGGGCGATGCGGCGGTGCACGTCCTGCAGGCGCCGGATCGCGGTGAACAAACCCAGGCCGCCGCCGCCCGACGCCTGGAACAGCGCGCGGTATGCCCCGGCGAGCGCCGCAGGCTCCGGCCCCACGTCGTCCACGACGAAGGCGCGGGTCTGGGCCGCATAGTCGAACGGGCTGGCGACCGAGACGCGGATGGCCGGTGACGGGAGATGGTCGGCGCCCACCCGGGCCTCGGCCAGCGCCCAGGCGGTCTCGGTGTCGGCGATGCCGTTGTCGCGCAGCGTGGCCGAGGTGATCAGCAGCCCGTGCGCGGGGCGGGCGAGGGTGGAGACGAAGGGGATCGTCGGGTCCAGCCAATGGCGCGTGAGGCTGGCATCGACGTCCCGGTCGTCGCGGCGCTCCAGCATCAGCAGATGCAGGTAATCCGGCCGCGCACCCGGCTCGGGCGGCGGCTCGGCGACGGCGGCGAGCATCGCGATCCAGGCGGACAGCCGGTCGATCGCCCGGCGCTTCAGCATGCGGCTCGCGGATTCGATGCGGCGGCGCGCCTCGGTGTCCAGCGTGTCGGCCTGGTCCTCGAAGGCCGAGTCGAGCAGCCGGCAGATGGTCTGCAGCGGCTCGACCAGCGCGGTCAGGCCGCCGCGCAGGTCGATGGCGGCCTCGGCGATCCCGGGCGTCACCGGATACAGCCCGCAGGCCTGGTCGCCATAGGCGGCGTCATCCGCCGGGCTGCGCGCCAGCACCTGGGTGCGGACGGCCTGCAGGAAGCGTTCGAGCGCGCCGTTGGCCGTGCCGGCGAGGCGGGACTGGAACCCGGCGCCCGGGAGCACCCGGGCTGCCTCCAGCGCGTCCATCAAGGGCGGCATCACGGGAACCAGGTCGCCCACCATCGAGCCCAGCCGCGCCCGCAGGCCTTTCTCGCGGCCGCGGCTTTCCTCTGCGCCCAGCAGCCAGCGGCGCAGCAGGCCGGCTTCGGCGCCCGACAGCTCGGCGCTGAAGGCGCTGTCGGCGGCGTCGAACAGGTGGTGCCCCTCGTCGAACACATAGCGGGTGGGCACGGCGGCGTCGTCGAGGCCGCCCCAGCTTGCCTGCGCCATCACCAGGGCGTGGTTGGCGACGACAAGGTCTGCGCCGCGGGCGCGGCGGACGACGTGCTCGACGAAGCATTTGGAGTAGTGCTGGCAGGCGCCGTGGACGCACTCGCCACGGCGGTCGGCAATGCCCGGCAGCAGGCGGGGGCCGAAGATTTCCGGGATCCAACCCGGCAGGTCGCCGCCCATCAGGTCGCCGTCGGCGGTCGCCGTGGCCCAGCGGGCGATCAGGGCGAGCGGGATCGTCAGCGGGCCGCCGGGGCCGATGGCGCCCACCATCTCCTGCAGGTTGAGCAGGCACAGGTAGTTCTCGCGCCCCTTGCGGACCACGACGCGGCGGCGGCGCTCGGCCTGATCGGGGTACAGCCGAGCCAGTTCGGCGTCGATCTGGCGTTGCAGGTGCTTGGTATAGGTGCTGATCCACACCGCGCCGCCGTTGCGCTCCGCCCACAGGCTGGCGGGCGCGACGTAGGCCAGCGTCTTGCCGGTGCCCGTGCCGGCCTCGGCGAGGATGATCGCCGGATCGCCGGGGGCGGTGCGTGGCGCGAACGCCCCCGCGGCGGCGCTGGCGAAGTCCGCCTGGCCCGGCCGCTGCTCGGCGTGCGGGCCGAGCATGCGGGCCAGGCGGGTGCGGGCCTCCGCAGGCTCGACCGGCAGCGCGCCGGGCGGCGTGGGCGGGGCTTCGTCCTCCCATTTCGGCAGGTCTTCCCAGACGCGCAGGCCGCGCGTCGCCGGGCGGGCGGCGGGCTGCCCCAGGGCCGCCAGCACGGGCCGTGCCCAAAGCCAGCCGGCGGCGCCCATCGACGCGGCCAGGCCCGCGGCGTTCGCGTTGCGGGGCAGGGATGCGGCGGCGTGCAGGCGGGTCAGCAGCGTCTCGGCGATCTGCGGCAGCAGGGCTGCGGCGTCATCGAGGCCCGTGGGCGCCGGCAGGTCGAGCGCCAGGGCCAGGCCGCGCGGCGTCGGCGGGGCAGGGCAGGCCGGCAGCACGAAGGCGAACAGCTCCAGCAGATCGAGCGCCGGGAACGGCCTGGCCCCGAGCCGGCGGATCGTCGACGGGGCGTGCACCAGCAGCGGCGGCGGTTCCGACCGTAGCAGGTGGGCGGCCCCGGCGGCGTCCAGGTTCAGCAATTCCCCATCGCGGGTCAGCATCGCCGCCCGTCCGTGCCCGGCCACGACGGACGGCGCGTCGGGCAGCAGAATCGGGCTGGACGGCTCCATCAGCGGTGTATGGCAGCGGCGAGGGGCCGGGCCAAGCGCAACACTCCGTTGAAAGCGGCGAGTTGACGGCTCCGGGGTGCGATCCGTGATTGACCCGGCGCAGCCCCATTTCTAGCTTGCACCCCATGCTGGATACAGTTCGCAATATTGAAGTTCCCAAGGCCTGGCCCTTCGAAGAGGCGGCGAAGGTCGCGGCACGGCTGGCGTCGACGGGCAAGACGTCGGCGTTGTTCGAGACGGGGTACGGCCCATCGGGCCTGCCGCATATCGGCACCTTCGGCGAGGTCGCGCGCACGACCTGGGTTCGGCGCGCCTTCACCGAGCTGACAGGGCTGCCGTCGCGGCTGCTCGCGTTCAGCGACGACATGGACGGGCTGCGCAAGGTGCCTGACAACGTGCCGAACCGGGAGATGCTGGCGGGCTTTCTGGGCATGCCGTTGACGAAGGTGCCGGACCCGTTTGGCACGCATGACAATTTCGGCGCCCACAACAACGCACGCCTGCGGGCCTTCCTGGACGGGTTCGGCTTCGAATACGAGTTCGCGTCCAGCACCGAATACTACGCGTCGGGCCGGTTCGACGCGGCGCTGATGACCGTGGCGCAGCAGCACGCGGCGATCGTCGCCGCCATCGTGCCGACGCTGGGGCCGGACCGGCGCGCGACCTACTCGCCGTTCCTGCCGATCCATCCGTCGACCGGCCGCGTCATGCAGGTGCGGATCGACCGCGTCGATGCCGACGCCGGCACGATCTTCTGGCAGGACCCCGAGACGGCGGAGCGGTTCGAGACGCCGGTCACGGGCGGGGCGGCGAAGCTGCAGTGGAAGGCCGACTGGGCGATGCGGTGGCACGCGCTGGATGTCGATTACGAGATGTCCGGCAAGGACCTGATCGACAGCGTGAAGCTGTCGGGCCGGGTGTGCCAGGTGCTGGGCAGCACGCCGCCGGTGGGTTTCACGTACGAGCTGTTCCTGGACGAGCACCACCAGAAGATCAGCAAGAGCAAGGGCAACGGCCTGAGCGTCGAGCAATGGCTGACCTATGCGCCGCCCGAGAGCCTGGCGCAGTTCATGTACAACCAGCCCGGCCGGGCCAAGCGGCTGTTCTTCGACGTGATCCCGCGCGCCGTCGACGAGTTCATCGCCAATGCGGCGAAGCTGCCGGAGCAGGACGACGCAGCGCGCAAGGTCAATCCGGCCTTCCATATCCTGGCCGCCAGGAACTCGGCGTTCGCCAGCCCGGTGCCGTTCGGCATGCTGCTCAACCTGGCCAGCGTGGTGAACGCGACCACGCCGGACATGCTGTGGGGCTTCCTGCGCCGCTACAGCCCGGACGCGGCCCCGGGGGTGAACCCGTTCCTGGACAGCCTGGTCGGTCACGCGATCGCCTACTACCAGGACTTCGTGCGGCCACAGAAGACCTTCCGCCCTGCCTCCCTGCTGGAGCGCACTGCCCTGGAAGACCTGGCCGCCGCATTGCAGGCGATGCCAGCCCACCAGACGCCGGAGGCGATCCAGGACGTGGTGTACGAGGTGGGCAAGCGGCATCCGTTCGCGGCCCTGAAGGACTGGTTCGCGTGCCTGTACCAGGTGCTGCTGGGCCAGCAGGAGGGGCCGCGGTTCGGCGGCTTCGTCGCGCTGTATGGCGTCGCGGAAACGATCCGGCTGATCGAGGACAGGTTGGCCCCCGCCGCGGACGCGGCGTGATGCTGGCCTGGTTGAAGCGCGCGGCCCGGCATCTGCCGGCGCTTCTGGGCGTATGCCTGCTGGTGGGCGCCGTGTACGTGGTGTGGAACGAGTTCCGCCACCTCAAGATCGCCGACATCAAGACCGCGCTGGAGGCGATCCCGCGCCAGGCGCTGGTCGTTTCGTTCATCTGGACCATCCTGTCGTATGGGCTGCTGACGTTCTACGACCGGCTGGGCACCATCTACGCCGGGCACAAGGTGAGCACCCTGCGCGTCGCCTTCGCGTCGTTCTGCGCCTACTCGCTGTCGCACAACCTGGGGTTTGCGGCGGTGTCCGGCGCCGCGGTCCGCTACCGTCTGTATGCGCATTGGGGGCTGACGCCGTTCCAGATCGCCAAGGTCGTCGCGTTCTGCTCGTTGACGTTCACGTTGGGCGGGCTGGTGCTGGGCGGCTCCATCCTGTTCGTGGAGCCGGACGCGATCCCCTTCATCGGCGATCTGCTGCCCCGGGCTGGCATGTATGCGATCGGCGCCGCGATGTGGGCAGTGGTGCTGGCCTACATCACGCTGTCGCGCTTCGTCGGCACGGTCACGTTGTTCGGCGCCGAGATCGGGCTGCCGGGCTGGCGCATGGCGCTGCTGCAGGTGACGCTGGCCACGGTCGATGTCGCGTTCACGGCGGGGATCTTCTACCAGTTGCTGCCCTCCGCACCGGGGTTGACCTTCCTTCGGTTCCTCGGCGTGTATGTCGCGTCATATACCGCAGGGCTTGCGGCCAACGTGCCCGGCGGCATCGGCGTGTTCGATGCCGCCATGCTGAAGGGGCTGGAGAACTACCTGCAGCCGGCGTCGATCCTGGGCGCGGTGATCGTGTTCCGGCTGTATTACTACGTGATCCCGCTGTTCCTGGCCGGCGCGCTGTTCGCGGCCAACGAGATCGTGCTGCGGGGCGGCGCACTGGTCAAAAGCCCCAAGATATCGAAGCGCACGGAAGGCCTGTCGCGCTGGAGCGAGCCGGCTTTGGCGGCCATGGCGGCGACGGGGGCGGTCGCGCTGTGCGGGGCGATGCTGCTGGGCATCGGTCTGCTGGACCAGAGGCCGGATTTCTCGTGGATCGACCCGGACTATGCGGACCTGGCGGCGGATGCCGGGCAATACGTGCCGTCCTTGATCGGGGCTGCGCTGATCGTGTTGTCGATCGGGTTGTCGCAGCGGGTCACGTTGGCCTGGGGCTCGACGATCGTGCTGCTGCTGCTGGCAGCCGGGTTCACGGCGGCGCAGGGCAGCACGTACTGGGTTCCGGGGGTGCTGGTGCTGGCGGCCCTGCTGCTGGTGCCGTTCCGCGACACGTATTACCGGCATGCGAGCCTGCTGAGCGGCCCGCTGGATGCATCGACGGCGATCCCGCTGCTGGGGCTGATGCTATGCGCATTGACCCTGGCGGCCTTCGAGCCGCGGGTGCGCCGGCTGTCCGAGAATTCCTGGGTGGACGTCGTGCTGTCGCCCGAAGTGCCGAACACCTTGCGGGTCGCGATCGGGCTGTCGCTGCTGCT
>JAYUCA010000195.1:0-1642 GCA_043740535.1 Rhodospirillales bacterium
GCCAGCCGCACCACCAGCCGCTCGGCGCGGCGCACCACGGTGCGCGCCAGGTGCGCGTGGGCCGCGGCCGGGGTTCCGCCCGGCAGGATGAAGCTGGTCAGCGCCGGCAGCCCGGCGTTCATGGCCGTCACCTCGGCCTCCAACCTGGCGCTCGGCGCGTCGGTCAGGCGCAGCCGGTCGCCGGCCTCGCCAGGCACGCACAGGTCGCTGCCGACGTCGAACAGGTCGTTCTGGATGCGCGCCAGCATCGCGTCGGCTTCGGCGTCGGCATGCAGGCGCAGCAGGCCGATCGCGGCATTGGCCTCATCGACCGTGCCATAGGCGTCCACCCGCAGGTCGTCCTTGGCCACCCGCGTGCCGTCGCCCAACGACGTTTGCCCGGCGTCCCCGCCACGGGTCACGACGCGATCAATTCGAATCATTCCATCGTTCCTTCAGCGTGCGTCCAGGCTGAACCTGATCGACATCTCGTAATCGTAGGGCACACTCCTACCGCCCGAACGCGCCGGCTGGAAGCGCCACAGCGCCACCGCATCCCTGGCCGCGCGATCGAGGCTGGCATCGCCGCTGGTGGTCTGCACGTCCACCCAGGCCGGCAACCCCTGCTCCGTCACATGCACCAGCAGCACGACGACGCCCTGCCGGCCCCGCCGAACGGCCTCGGCGGGATAGCCCGGCGGCTTGTTGTGCGCCGTGCCGTCCGGCTGCGGCTGCACCACGTTGCGGCCGGTGACCAGAAGCCCCTCCTGGTCCTCGTCGCCGCCGTCCAGGTTCACCGCGCTGGGCGCCGGACTGGCTGTTGGACTGGGCGACGACGGCGGGGCCGGCGGGGTCGGCGGGGCCGCAGCCTGCGGCGGCGGCAGCTCCGCCTGCGCCTCGGTCCTGGCCTCCGAAGCAGCCGTCTGCGCCGAGGGCGGCGGCGGCTGCGCGGGCGGCGCCGGCGCAACGCCCTTCACCTCGGGCGCCTGATCGACGAACTCGACCTCGATCAGCGGCGGCGCGTCCAGCGCGCCGGGCGCCGCGCCGTGCGGCAGCAGCATCCACACGCCGGCCGCATGCAACAGCACCGACGCCAGCGCGAACGCCCAGACCGTCGGCCGCCGGCTGGAACCACCCCGTGCCCACGCGACGCCGCGGCCGGATTTCAAAGCACGAGGACGCCTTGGTGCTTCGCCTTCCCCTCCGGCTCCACGTGGATGGTCACCACCAGGCCCTCGACCTTGGCCTTCAACGCCGCCTCGACGCGGTCGCAGATCTCGTGCGCCTCGTCGACCCGCATCGCGCCGGGCACCACCAGGTGGAACTCCAGATAGGTGTAGCGCCCCGCATGCCGGGTCCGCAGGTCGTGCGCCTCGATGGCGCCCGCCGCGTGCACATGCACCGCGCGCCGGATGCGCTCCATGGTCGCCTCGTCCGGCGCCTCGTCCATCAGCCCGGCCACCGAGCTGCGCACCACCCCCAGCCCGGACCACAGCACATGCACGGCCGTCGCCGCCGCGACCACCGGATCGACCCAGGCAAGCCCGGTCCCCAGCGCCACCCCCAGCCCGGCCAGGATGCCCACCGACGTCACCACGTCCGACCACAGATGCTTCGCATCCGCCGTCAGCGCCGCCGACCGCTCCCGCCGGCCCACCCGCCC
>JAYUCA010000196.1:0-7165 GCA_043740535.1 Rhodospirillales bacterium
ACGAACGCGGCGAACAGCAGCGCCAGCAGAACCGGGCCGGCCATCAGAGCTCCCGCCGGACATCGGCCACGCGCAGGATCAGGGCCACCACCAGCAGCACGACGGCCAGAAGCACGACGGCGTTGGCGCAGGCGGCGGGGTATTGCAGCAGGCCGATCTGGTTGGAGATCATGAGGCCGACCGAGGCCCGCTGGCCGCCGCCCATCAGCCGCACGGTGATGAAGTCGCCCATCACCAGGGTTACGACGAAGATCGAGCCGATGCCGATGCCGGGTCGGCACAGCGGGATGACGACGTTCCACATCGTGCCCAAGGTTGTGGCCCCGCCGTCGCGCGCCGCCTCGATCAGCCGGCGGTCGATGCGCATCATCGCGTTGAACACCGGGACCACCATGAACAGCGCATACAGGTGCACGAAGGCCAGCACGACCGCGAAGTCCGAGAACAGCAGCGTATCGAGCGGCGCGCCGATCAGCCCGGCCTGCAGCAGCGCCCCGTTGACCAGGCCGTTGCGCCCGAGCGACGGCACCCAGGCGATCATGCGGATGATGTTGCTGGTCAGGAACGGCACCGTGCAGACCAGGAACAGCGCCGTCTGCAACGCCGCGCCCCGCACGTTGAAGGCAAGGAACCAGGAGATCCCGAAGCCCAGCGGCAGCGTGACGGCCCAGACGATGGCCGCGTAATACAGCGTGTTCGCGTAGGTCCGCCACGTGACGGCGGAGCCCAGCACGTCCTGGTAGTTCTGCAGCGTGAAGGCCGGGATCACCTGGACGCTGTCATAGTCCCAGAAGCTGACGACCAGGATCGCGAGCAGCGGCAGCAGCAGGAAACCCGCCAGCACCGCCGCCAGCGGGAACGCCTGGGCGTAGGGCCGCATCCGGCCGTCAGGCGGCCACGAACTCGTTCCATTTCTGGACCATGTAGCGGTCCTGGTCCATGACCGAGTTCCAGCACGCGACCTTGCTCATGCGGTCCTGGAACGAGCCGCCGTCGCGCCTGGCCCCGGCCTTGTCGATGACCTTGCCGTCGGGGCTCTTGATATCGGCGGCGGCGGCCTTGCCCTCCATCCAGTAGCCCCACTCGTCCGGGCTCATGTTCTGCCTGGCGGTGTCCAGCACGGCGCTGTAGTAGCCCTGCCGGTTGAGGTAGGCGCCGACCCAGCCGGACAGATACCAGTTGATGTAGTCGTAGGCAGCATCCAGCTCGATCCCGCGCAGGTGCCGCGCGATGCCGAGGCCGCCGCCCCAGCCGCGATAGCCCTCGGCCAGCGGCTGGTAGGTGCAGGCGATGCCGCGGGACCGCACGGCGGTGACGGCGGGGGACCACATGGACTGGATCACGACCTCGCCCGAGGCCATGAGGTTCACGCTCTCGTCGAAGCTTTTCCAGAAGGCGCGGAACTGGCCGGATCGCTTCGTTTGGATCAGGAAGGCGATCGTCTTGTCGATCTCCTCCTTCGTCATGTTGCCCTTGTCGACGTATTTCATCGACCCCAGGCTCTCCATCACCATGGCGGCGTCCATGATGCCGATGCCGGGAATGCTGAGGATGCTGGCGCGGCCCTTGAAGGCCGGGTCCACGAGGTCTTTCCAGGCGGTGATGGGGCGGCCCACCAGGTCCGGGCGGATGCCCAGCGTGTCGGCGTTGTAGATGGTGGGGATCAGCGTCATCCAGCCGCTTTCGGATTTCGCGAACTTCGTCGAGTTCGGGCCTTCGGCGAAGCTGACGGTGTGCGGCGCGGTGCCCTGCCCGACCGTGCTCGTGGGCGTCAGCTTGCCGGTCGTGAAGATGGGCACGATGCGGCCGTATTCCTTGATGCGCTTCGTGTCGATCGGCTGCAGCACGTTGGTGGGGAACACCTTCTTGCACAAGAAGTACTCGATGTCGGCGACGTCGTAGCTGCGCGGCTGGGTGACGGCCTTCTGCGCGGTGGCGTCCGTGTCCAGCGCCGTCATCTGCAGCGTGAAGCCGAGGTCCTGCTTCACCTTCTCGGCGATCGGGTTCAGCGCCGACACGCCGGTGCCGAACTGGCGCAGGGTCACGTTCTTGATGTTCTGCGCCCAGATGGTGGGGAAGCCGGTGGGGAACGCGGCAGCGGTCCCGGCTGCGACGGAGGCCGATTTCAGCAGGGTGCGACGGGTCGTGCTCATGAAGGCGGTCCTTTCGGCGGTTCAGGCGAGAGAATGGGCGGGGTCGTCATGGCCTCGCAATCCGCGTGCCGCGGGTGCGGCCTATGGTCCGGCCCATGCCGCCGGCAGGACCTTCGCCAGCATCTCAGCCCATCGCCGCTGCCCGGTTGCCTCGGCAATCAGGTCCTGGCGAATCTCCAGCTCCACATAGGGCAGCCGCCGCCGTTCCGCGTGCACTGGCACGGTGTAATCGGACTCGTCGCTGAGCGCATACGGCTCGTTGTCGCCCACGTCGAACCCCGCCTGGCGCAGCAGATCGCCGACTGCCAGGGCGTACCCAGGGTCGCGGTCGTGCAGGATGCCGGCCTGCCACGGGCGTGCCACGCCGCCGAACACCGGGGTGAAGCTGTGCATCGCAATCACGACGCAGGGCCGGCCTGCCGCGGCCCTGCGGTCGATCTCGGCGGCGATCGCCGCGTGGTATGGGGCGAAGATCTCCGTGGTGCGGGCCGCGATGCAACCGGCATCGAGGCCCGTGTTGCCCGGCACCGCCGTGCCGTCGCTGATGGCCGGCATCGACGTGCGGTGGCCTGGCGTACGGTTGCAGTCGATCACCAGGCGCGAATACCGCTGCAGGATCACGGTCGCATCCAGCGCCTGGCCCAGCAGCAGGTTGACCGGCTCGATGCCGATATCCCAGGCGATGTGCCGGTCCATGTCTGCGGCCGGGACGCCGAGATCGCCCAGGCTGCGCGGCACGAGGCGGCCGGCGTGATCGCCCAGGATCAGGAACGGCGAGGCCCCGGCCGCGTTGACGATACGGACCGGCGACGGCTCGTCATCGGCTAAAAGCAGGGTCCTCGGATCACGAACCGTCATATCGAGGCGCTCTTGCGGCGTGGCGATACCGGGGACGAGGGCGGTGCATGGGGCCGCTGGATCGCTTCGCCAAGCGGCCCGCGATGACGGCGATGAGGAAAAATCATGGTGCCGGAGCCCTGGTGACACTGCCGCTGCGACGAGAACCCCGGGACAAGCAGGCCCGGGGATGACGTGTTTGATGCTGAGCCGTCATCGCGGGCCGCGCTTGCGGCGTGGCGATCCAGGGGCCGGGCGCGGTGCATGGGGCCACTGGATCGCTGCGCCCAGCGGCTCGCGATGACGGTTGGGCGGCTTGCGATGACCGCGATGGGGCGGTTCGCGATGACGGCGATGGGAACGAGCCATGGTCCCCGGTCTAATATGTTGGCTGAGCCTTGCATGATGCTTGCCACGTCCTCCATTGCCTGCGTTGTAGGGGGACCATCCCGCGTCCGATTCCAGCAGCACGACTCTTGCACGTCGTTCAAGGCACCATGCCCTTTTTGACCGTCCGCCACACCACCACCTACCGATACAGGCAGCCCGTCGCGTTCGGCGAGCACCGGGTCATGTTCCGCCCGCGCGACAGTTGGGACCAGCGGCTGCTGCACGCGTCGCTGTCGATCACGCCGGAACCCGCGTCCCGTCACTGGACCCATGACGTGTTCGGCAACTGCGTCGCCACGATCCGCTTCGCAGGGCGCTCCACGGTGCTGCGGTTCGAGAGCCTGATCGAGCTGGAGCATTCGGCGATGCACATGCTCGACTTCTCGATCGCCGACCACGCCCAGCATTATCCGTTCTGTTACGACCAGGAGGACATGCCGGACCTGCTGCGATCGATGGAGCGGCAGTATCCCGACCGCAACAACGAGCTGGCGGACTGGGCGCTGTCGTTCACGAAGCCGGTGCGGACGATCCGCACGGTGGAGCTGCTGGCCCGCCTGACGAAGGCGATCCGGTGGGACTTCACCTATGTCCGGCGCGAAGAGATGGGCATCCAGCCGCCGCTGCAGACGCTGAAGCTGCGGTCCGGCAGTTGCCGGGACTTCGCGCTGCTGATGATGGAGGCGCTGCGCGCGCTGGGCTTCGCGTCGCGGTTCGTGTCGGGCTACCTGTATGTGCCCACCGACGACGACGAGACGTCGGGCGGCGGGTCGACCCATGCGTGGGTGCAGGTGTACGTCCCGGGCGGCGGCTGGATGGAGTTCGACCCGACGAACGGCATCGAGGGCAACCACAACCTGATCCGCGTCGCCATCGCCCGCGACCCGGCGCAGGCCGTGCCGTTGTGGGGCACCTACACCGGCTTCCCTGCCGACAGCCTGGGGCTGACGGTCGAGGTTTCAGTCACGCAGTCCGCGACGCCCACCCATGCGGGCGCCGACTTGAACGACGCGGCGCCCGGCGCGTTGCCCCGCCCATCGGCCGCACACATTCACAAGGGGTGAAACGATTGCGTATCCATGCAGGCTTCGACATCGCCTTCGACTGTCCGAACCCGACGCCGATGCTGCTGCAGGTGGCCGTGCACCCGAGCCGGGCCGGCGACCTGCTGACCCCGGGGGTCATCACGTTCGACCCGCCTGTCCCGGTCACGACGTATCTCGACCGGTTCGACAACTGCTGCACGCGCGTGGTGGCGCCGCCGGGGCGGTTCAGCATTTCGACCAGGTTCGACATCCGCGATCCCGGGTTGCCGGACGCGGTCGATCCGGACGCGCACGAGCACGCGGTCGAGGACCTGCCGGACGAGATGCTGGTGTTCCTGCTGGGCAGCCGATACTGCGAGACGGACCGGCTGGCCGACACGGCATGGTCGTTGTTCGGCAACGTGGCGCCGGGCTGGGCGCGGGTGCAGGCGATCTGCGACTTCACGCACAAGCAGATCAAGTTCAACTACCAGCACGCGCGCGCGACGCGCAGCGCGTGGGAGGGTTATCAGGAAGGCATCGGCGTGTGCCGCGACTACGCCCACCTGGCCGTCGCGTTCTGCCGCTGCATGAACATCCCGGCGCGTTACTGCACCGGCTACCTGGGCGACATCGGCATGCCGCCGCCGTATTCGGCCGGGGATTTCAGCGCTTGGTTCGAGGCGTATCTGGGCGGCCAGTGGCACACGTTCGACGCGCGCCACAATTTCCCGCGCATCGGCCGCGTGTTGATGGCGCGCGGGCGCGACGCGACGGACTGCGCGATCTCGACCAGCTTCGGCACCGCGACGCTGGCGGGGTTCACCGTCGTGACGGACGAGGTTCCGGACGTTTGAGGGTCATGGGAACCCGGCGTCTTTGGGTGATACGGGCAGGTGGTGGGTGGTAGGACCCACCCTACGCCGGGTCGTTTCAAAGTTTGTCGGCCTTGCGGGCTTGCCCGTTGCGGGGTCGCGTGGCCTAGTCCCGGCATGCGCCCGCCAGAGGTGCGCCCGGAGGACCACATGCTGTCACGCAGGAACGCCCTGACCCTTGCCGCCGCGATCCCGGGCGTTTTCGCCGCCGGACATGCAGGTCATGCGAAGGAAACCGCCCCCACCGTGCGGACGAAGGTGAATTTCACCGTCCCCAAGGGGGCGTGCGACTGCCATGTCCACGTGATCCCGGACACGGCGCAGTTCCCGTTCACGGCCGCGCGGGTCTACACCCCGCCCATGGCCACCGCGCAGGAGCTGCTGGCGTTGCAGCACGCGCTGCATCTGGACCACGTCGTCATCGTGACCCCCAGCATCTACGGCACCGACAACCGGGCCACGCTGGACGGCATCAAGCAGCTTGGCCGCAAGCGCGCCCGGGGCATCGCCGTGGTCGGGCCGAACACTACGGCGGCCGAGATGGACGCGATGGTGAAGGCCGGCATCACCGGCATCCGCATCAACCTCGAGCAGGCTGGCGTCACGGACCCCGGCGCCGCGGCCAAGGCGCTGGACACCGCCGTGCAGCAGATCGGCAGCAGGCCGTGGCATATCGAGATGTATTCCCGGTTAGCGACGCTCAGCCCGCTGAAGGCGAAGTTCGCGGCCCTGCCGGTCCCGGTCGTGTTCGACCATTTCGCCGGCGCGCAGGCAGCGCTGGGCGCGCAGCAGGCCGGCTTCGACACGGTGCTGGAGCTGGTGAAGTCCGGCAAGGCCTATGTGAAGGTCTCGGGCGCCTACCGATCTTCGGACAAGGCGCCGGACTATGCGGACGTGCAGGCGTTGGCGCGCGCGCTGATCGCGACCAACCCGGACCGCCTGCTGTGGGGCAGCGACTGGCCGCATCCGGACAGCGCGTCGGTGCCGGGCCGCAAGACGACGGACATCGCCCCGGCGCAGATGATCGATGACGGGCGCGTGCTGAACCTGCTGGCGGAATGGACGTCGGACGTCGGGATCCGGAAGAAGATCCTGGTCGACAACCCGAAGCGGCTGCACGGGCTTTAGCCGCGGGGGGACAAGCCATGGCGGGACGCTTCAGCTTCATGTTGATGCTGTCGGCGCTGTTCTGCGGATTCGCCACTGCGCAGCCCCTTCCGGCCGCCGATCCTGGACTGACCACCATCCGCAGTACGCATGGCGTGGACGAGACCGTCCAGCGTTTCGAGGCCGCGGTGCGCGCGAAGAGCTGGATCGTGTTCACCCGTATCGACCACGCGGCGGCCGCGGAGCAGGCCGGGCTCACTCTGCGGCCACGGACGGTGGTCGCGTTCGGCAACCCGAAGCTGGGCACGGCGGGGATGGCGGCGCACCCGACTCTGGCGCTCGACCTGCCGCTGCGCGTGCTGGTGTGGCAGGACGACGCCGGGGCAGTCTGGCTGACCTACAACACGGCGGCCTATTTCACCGAGCGCATCTACCCCCGGCACGGGATTGCGATCGACGCGGCGGGCCAGGCGGGCATGGCGGCGCTGCTGGCCGGGCTGGCGACCGCCGCGGTGGAGTAGTCTTCAGTGTTTTTGGCGTCGGGACTGCTGGCCACACGACTTCATCCCCGGGCCTTCTCGACCCGGGGATGACGTCTTTTTTCGCTGCCGCCGAAATGGCTGTCCCCTTCCCTCCTTCAAAACGGACATCCAGGGAAAGTAGCTCGCACTAGAAATCGTCATCATCGAACTTGATCCGGTGATCCACCCGGTTCCATTTGTCACGACCTTGGAGGTTATACTAGGGTTATTAAGCATTGACCGGTCCGCATCGTCAC
>JAYUCA010000197.1:0-1546 GCA_043740535.1 Rhodospirillales bacterium
TGTGCGTTGATTGGTGGAATGCGAAAGGGCATTCCACCCTACGGGTTTTCGAGAGTGAAGACTTCATATCAGGGGCCCAAAGTCTTGACCGCTGGCGTCGGCATTCAGGTTGGAATGGTCTTTGGTTCACATTCCGGTGTGGGGTGCTGGAACACGAAGTCGTATTCCACCCGACGGTTTTGGAGGAGTCATACCAGGAATATTAAGCGTCGAACGGTCCGCATCGTCACTGCGAGCCCTTGCGAAGCAGTCCAGAGCGGCCAGACCTGATCTATCGGTCCTGGATCGCTTCGCAAGGGCTCTCGATGACGGGTGATTACTTCATGTCGTTGGTATCAGGACTTTGGACGCTTGGTATGATACCAGGGATATTGAGCGTCGAACGGTCCGCATCGTCACTGCGAGCCCTTGCGAAGCAGTCCAGGGCGGCCAAACCTGATCTATCGGTCCTGGATCGCTTCGCAAGGGCTCGCGATGACGGGTGATTACCGTTGGTACAAGCGCAGCGTCATCCGCCCATTGGCCTCGCCCCCGCTATCCCCGCCCCCGGTAGCCCGGCACCCCCTGGTCCGGCAGCCACAGCCCGGCCGGCGGCGTTCCGGTCTGCCAGAACACGTCGATCGGGATGCCGCCGCGGGGATACCAGTAGGCGCCGATGCGGAGCCAGCGGGGCGACAGCAGCGCCGCGATGCGGCCGGCGATCAGCATCGTGCAGGCCTCGTGGAAGGCGCCATGGTTGCGGAAGCTTGCCATGAACAGCTTCAGGGACTTGCTTTCGACGATCCACTGATCCGGCACGTAGTCGATCACGATATGCGCGAAATCGGGCTGCGCCGTCATCGGGCACAGGCTGGTGAACTCCGGGCAGGTGAAGCGGACCAGGTAGTCCTGGCCGGGCTGCGGGCTGGGGACGCGCTCCAGCACCGCCTCGTCCGGAGAGGCGGGCATCGGCGTGGCCTGGCCCAGCATCATGGCGCGGTCCACCCGGCACGGACCGCAGCGGCGTGCGCGGCCAGCCGGCCGTCCAGGATGGCGCGGCGCAGGCCCTGCATCAGCGACTGGTAGTAGGTCAGGTTGTGCTGCGTCAGAAGCATGGGCCCCAGCATTTCATCGGCGCGGAACAGGTGATGAAGGTAGGCCCTGCTGTGCCGCGTGCAAGCGGTGCAGGCGCAACCGGGGTCGAGCGGGGCCGCGTCCGGCGCGTGGCGGGCGTTGCGCATGTTCAGGATGCCGCCGGACGTGAACGCCCGGCCCGTCCGCCCGGCCCGCGTCGGCATCACGCAGTCGAACATGTCGATGCCGCGCGTCACCGCGCCGATCAGGTCGTCCGGGGTGCCGACGCCCATCAAGTAGCGGGGCCGGTCCGCCGGCAGGTGCGGCACGGTGGCGTCCAGCACGTCGAACATGACCACCTGGCCCTCGCCGACGGCCAGGCCGCCGACGGCGTAGCCCTCGAACCCGATGCCGGTCAGCGCCGCGACGCTCTCGGCCCGCAGATCGGGGTACACGCCGCCCTGCACGATGCCGAACTGGGCGTAGCCGGGGC
>JAYUCA010000198.1:0-1732 GCA_043740535.1 Rhodospirillales bacterium
GACCAGGCCCGGCAGGGGTATGCGCTGCTGGGCAATGTCGAGGCCACGCGCGGCAACGACGCGGCGGCGGCGAAGGCCTGGCGCATGGCGCTGCGGGGGCATTTCGACCCGGAGATCGCGGTGCGGACGGCCGAGGCCGAAAAGCGGGTGGAGGGCGCGCTATCGACCAGCAGCGCCACGCTGCTGCGCCGCGCCCTGGCCGCCGGGCCCCCCGACGCGCCATGGCGGGCCGCGGCGGAGGAGGAGCTGCGCCAGGCCGGACGCTGACCACGAACCGTCATCGCGAGCCGCTCTTGCAGCGTGGCGATCCAGGGCCCCACGCTCGATCTTGCGGCCCTGGATTGCTTCGCGAAGGGGCTCGCAATGACGTTGACGGCCATGCGCCTCCGAACGCCTCTCGTCGGCCATCGCCGTCAGGCCGTCGCTGCCTTCGAGCCACCGAGGTAGGTGTCGATGACACGCGGGTCTATCGCCAGCGCGGCGGCGGGGCCTTCGAGGGTGATCCGTCCGGTCTCCAGCACGTAGCCGCGGTCCGCGACCTTCAACGCGGCGCGGGCGTTCTGTTCCACCAGCAGGATCGCACAACCGCTGTCGCGGAGGCTGGCGATGATCCGGAAGACCTCCTGCACGATCAGGGGCGCCAGGCCTAGGCTCGGCTCGTCCAGCATCAGAAGGTCCGGTTTGGCCATCAGGGCGCGGCCCATCGCCAGCATCTGGCGCTCACCGCCGCTGAGCGTCGCCGCATGCTGCGTGCGGCGTTCGAGCAGGCGGGGGAACAGCGCGTAGACCTCGTCCAGCGCCTTGCGGGCCGGGAGGCGTCCCGCGTTGCGGAACCGGAATCCGCCGAGCCGCAGATTGTCCTCGACACTGAGGGCGCCGAAGAGTTCGCGCTTTTCCGGCACCAGGCTCATCCCCGCCCGCACCCTGTCCTCGATGGATGCATGGGCGACGTCATGGCCGTCGAAGCGGACGCGTCCGCGGCCCGGATGGACCCCCATCACGGCGTTCAACAGCGTCGTCTTGCCGGCGCCGTTGGGGCCGATGACGGTGACGATCTCGCCCCGATCGATCGACAGCCGCGCGTCGTGCACGGCGGCGATCCCGCCATAGGCGACGTCCAGCCCATCGACCGACAGGATCATGCCGGTGCGCCCAGATATGCCTCGATCACGCGGGGATCGTTGCGGATGTCGGCGGCAGGCCCCTCGGCCAGCTTCGTGCCGAACTCCATCACGATCAGCCGGTCGGTCAGGCCCATGACGAACTCCATGTCGTGTTCGACCAGCAGGATCGTCACGCCGTCCTGCCGCAGGCGGCGCAGCAGGCTCGCGAGGCCGAGCTTTTCCGTGTGGCGCAGACCCGCCGCGGGCTCGTCCAGCAGGAGCAGCGCCGGATCGAGGCAGAGCGCCCGGGCGATTTCCACCACGCGCTGCTGACCGAGCGCCAGGCTGTCGGCGGGCCTGGAAGCCTCGTTGGCCAGGCCGACCCGGGCGATCTGGCGGGCTGCCTCGGCGAACAGCACGGCCTCTTCGGCACGGTCCAGGCGGAGCAGGCCCGCCCATGCGCTGGCGTGGCCGCGCAGGTGGGCGCCGATCACGACGTTCTCCAGCACGGACATGCCGGGCACCAGCTTCACGTGCTGGAAGCTGCGGGCGACGCCTAGCCGGGCCACGCGCTGCGGCGTGGCGCCGGTCAGATCATGGTCGAGCACGCGGATCGAGCCGGCGGAGGG